>CAZLBO010000103.1:0-7369 GCA_964557725.1 uncultured Bifidobacteriales bacterium
TTTCGTCTTCACTTCTTTTCTCATCATCCAAAACGGTGCGAATCACCTGATACTTTGCATGATAATTTCCTTCGATTTCATAAAGAGTATCCTGCACCCGCTCTCTATCCATGTTACGCAAATATTCAACTTCATTCTGAACAAAAAGCAAAGCCTCTTGCCTCTTTTGATTGGAAGCTGCCAAGCGGGCTCCTGTTCCAAAACTATACCAAAGAGAGGACGAACCAATGATTAACAATGAAAAAGCAATTAAGACTTCAAGTAA
The DNA here is from genome assembly GCA_964557725.1 of uncultured Bifidobacteriales bacterium. Lineage (GTDB taxonomy): Bacteria > Fibrobacterota > Fibrobacteria > UBA11236 > JADFYW01 > CAZLBO01. Next base: position 266 of record CAZLBO010000103.1, read on the forward strand.
AGTAAAACCTGACTGTGGAGAAGATGATTTGACTTTCATTCTTTTTCCCATTCCCAATCGAGTAACTTAAAATCGACTTCACTCAAAATACCCTTCCCTAAATCCAGAGGCAAAACTATTTGCGGAGACATCTCCTGACGTTTTATTTCTCCATTCTCCAAACAATGTTCTCCCCTTTCTCTCCCCTCTCTTTGACAAACCAAACTGTTTGTCATTAAAACCCCTTTTAATAGGCCATTGATCCATGCTTGTTTCGCAGAGAGAATAATTCCATTGACTTCGCTCTCTTCACTTGATAACTCAAAAGTACCATTCATTCCTGTGGCAATAAAAATCCCTCGCCCTTGCACCTGATCCTTTAGATAAATGCCCGAGTGAATCATTGTTTTGCTAGGGGCCTTTCCCGTGCTTACTTTCCCCTTTGCCTTGACTCCCTTTAAAGGGGGGAGGGGCTTTTGAACATCCTTCGATTGTAAACCTGTGGATATCAAAACAGAAGCATAAGTGGTTTGCGCTTGCTCTTCCATCACAATTTTTATTTCTGCCATGGCTTGGATGTCTAAAACCGATGTTCCTAAAATGTATAGATTCTTTTCTGTATAAGCCATCAAATGATGACTACTGATGCTATCTTCAAAATGAATACTTCGACCTGCGTATAATTTAATATTTTCAAAATGCACACACCCCGTTACATAAATATCTCCATGTGCGTAAAATTGACCAGGCCCTTTTATTTGCAAACAACCTGCTCCCCCATGACTAAAATGAATATCACCTAAAGGGTAAACAATTGTTGTGTTTTCAGAAAAATCAGGCAAATTGTATTCTGTATAATCTCCATTTCCTGAATTTCCGCCCTCTGCCCCGAGGTTATCATTTAGCTCATTTTTATAGGTGATCTTTAAATTATTAACATAGTCCCCCACTAAGGCTTCTACAGTCATCGAGGAGTCGAGCAATAAAGCCTCCGAAGCCATTCTCTTATTCGCAGAGTAAATATCCCCTGCAACCTGACTTGTCACACCCATGCCGATAGATTTAGTAGAAGAGGTTAATACTAAGGCTGAGGAAAAAAGAGAGTCTGTTAAGGCTCTTCCAAACCTTGTTTTTAAAGTGACGACTTCGTCCTTATAGTGAGAAGAAGATTTTATAGTCAAAAAAGTTCCTTCTTCTGTGGTCACTTCAGGCCATGGTAAATCGGGATTGAGAGTAAAGCTTAATTGATTCGCATTTTCAACAGCAACTTCTTCTGCATCTATTGATAAAATGGTATCCTTAGTTAATTGGTAGTTACCCCTCTTTTCTTTTTCTAAAAACAACTGATAGGCTATCCCTGATTCAGCTAAATAAAGGGATTGAATTTTATTTCTATTTCTTTCCCATCTTTTTAAGGTGCGGTGGGAATTTCCCAAAAGAAAACTCACCAAAATTGTTCCGGCAGTTAAAAGGCTCAACACGATTAAAAGAGCCGAACCCGACTCCTTTCGCTTATGCTTCATGGCTCCATTTCAACTTCAAAAGTCCCTCCCCTATCCTTGAGTACAACCAAAGTAGGTGTGACCTTTATCACTAAAGCAGAATCGATTCTATCTCCTACATTAACAAAAACACTTTGTCCCTGATGGTTCAAAAGAATAGCTGTCGCACTCCCTGCACTCCCCTTCATTTTAAATCGTCTTGAGGGTAATTTAATGGCTCGCTTCCGCAGTTTTTTCTTTTTTTTCGGCTTCCATTTTCCAAAAGGAGAGCCTTTAACCACTAAACTATCGCCCTCTCCCCAGCTTACGGGGTTTGTTCTTAGGGCTATTACCTTTTGAAGCAATGCTTCTTTTTTTAATACCTTATTGACGTTGTTCTTATTGAGGGTTGCTTGAGGGTATCTTGCGAGTAAATCATTGACCTGAAAAGCCACCAAAATCAAAGCGATATAAATGTACCATGATGTCAAAATGTTTTTTTTCAATGACATACTTAGCTCCGCTGTCCTTTTCTCAATAGCTTCTCATCTCTATACTTGCTAATCGAAAAGAGAAACTTAAGATTTTTTTTACCTGGCTTTAAAACCAAACGTTCGAGGTAATAGTTAGGATGTGATTTATATAACCCTTGTAAAAAGGACATGACATCCAAATAACTCCCTACGCCATCTACACTCACCACCTTTTTTAGTAAAAGGGAGGCTCTTTCTTGCTTTTCTTGTATTCTTATCACCTTTAATCCATACATCCCATGTAATTGACGGATTTCATCAGAAAACTTTAACGAATCAACCCGATGTATTTTTCGGCTTTTCATTAAAGAGTACTCATTCGTTATTTTTTCAAATTCCTGCTGATGTTGTTGCTTAACCGAATCAATCCATGAACTTTGATAAGTATTTTTTTCTAACTCTTGAATTTCTTTATTGTGGACTATCATTTTTTCAAACAACGGATAAACGCCCCACTGAATAGAAGCACAGATTAAAAAAGCCGGCCCTAGCCATGCAAACACTCTAAAACTTAATATTCGTTCTAACACCTTACTGCCCCCCACTCTTAACAATGAGAGAAACAGGAAAGGTGACTACATCTTTTTTCAAGTTTCTTTTTTGATCATGAAAAACCACTTCAGATACATTGGGAGATTTTTGAAGTCGTTTTTGAAATTCACTCACATCATCCCAATTTTTAATCCAGGCTTTAAAATTGACTTTAAAAGAATCCCTATCCAATATTTCTACACGAATCCCATAAATTCCTGAATGAACAGGCAAAGCTTGCTGAATGCCATCAATCACATAATGCCATGGAATAGGAGGATACCAAAGAGGATAAAGTGCCTCTATAGAATCCAATAAAGACTTCTTCCTTTGAATTAAACTTTCAATTTCATTTAGTCGGGGCTTATATTCCTTTGATTGGGCTTGTAAATCTAATAGTACTTCTGCTCTTGTATTCATTTTATAATAGCTCCAACCTATCAAAATCGAAACCAGTAATAAACCAACAAGCATCCCTTTCACAAAAAAGGCTTTATCCCTAATTATTTGTAACCTTTTTTTATCCCCTTCGCCTTTGCGATCCTGAAAAATAAATTCTTCATTCTCATAAGCCATCAACAAGCCTGCCTGTAGCATGTAATCATTAACTTTATCGGAAAAACCCGAAAAATGATGGCAAGTGCTATTTGATGGATCCACACCTAATTCGTTCACTAATTTAGGCTGACAGAGAATCAGGGGGATGTTGAATTTATCTTTATTTTGCCCCCATTTCTTCTGTTTTTCCAGTCGTTCTTGTAAGTTTTCTTCACTCTCCTTATCCACTCTTAATAAGTGAAAAGGAGAACCTTTAATAAAAAGAACCGAATAGAGTTTATCCTCGAAGGAACATACAAATTGAAAATGGGAGTGAGAGCCTTCCTTTCTATATTGAAAAGCTAACCCCAATACAGCTATTTCTATAGGAAAAAGGCACTCGCTACGCAGGGAATCCTCTTCCCCATTAAATGTCACAAAAATACGGTGAGAAGTGCCTTGTTGAGTGTCTTCATTAAAAAAGGACGTCCAATAGGCTTTTCCATAACCTTGACGTGCCGCCCCCAGCTTTTCTGTTAATTCTTGCTCCAAAGCGTGTTCGGTAATTTCTTCCCCATAGGGAATTTTAACATCGAGATGAATATAAGGGGTAAAACCAGAACTCTGAATAATAAGGGAGGTTTTTCTGACCCAATCAGCATTAATCTTAACCTGAGCCCCTAACTCTTGCTTCACCTCATAAGTTTTTCCTTTTTTCTCAAAAAGAAGCCCTTGATGGCCTTTGATGTGAAGTGAGATTAGTTTTTTGAGCATTTATTACCAGTTTTATGCTACAAACTAATAATATTCTTTGGAATAGCACATAAAGTTAAAGAGGAGAGCCTGAAATCAAAAAAAACACATGAGTTATTGCCACGGTTACTTTAAAGTTGTAAAATTTTTTCATGTCTAGCACTTCCATTACCATCAAAGCAAATTTTTGCCAAACACTCAAGCTCACTCCAGAAAAAGCTTATCTCGTTTCGGAAGTCATCATTAAAAATGGGTCTCGAATGTTTATCCTTAAATTTAATGAAGAACATTCTATCCCTGTGCTTGATAGCTGGTGTGAGTCCATTACCATTACACCTGATTCATAAAAATAAAAAAAATATTTTCCCACATTTTATTTATACAAATTTGAGGTTCTGGCGAACTTTAAGACCTCCATTCGTCAATACCTAAAGTAAACCCTCCCTTACTTTCTCTATTCCCTATTCACTCCCCCTCTTTAGAAATTTGTCTTTGATGAGTCTTTTGAATACCCTGTATTTATTACCTAAAACACCTCAATGCATTTTATTGATTAATTATTCAATAGATTGACTTTCTCTTTTTTTGGCGATAGAATAGGTTCAGATACATACTCGCAGTATAACACGACGCAATCGAAGCAAACAACTCAGCCACTCGCTGAGAAAAAAAAGAAACATGGGGTGAAGAGCAATCTTCACCCCTTTTCTTTGCGACAACAGCCTTCTTTTTTTAGTTTCTCAACATGATTGTAAGAACTTCTGGTATTCTATTACACCAAATCCCTTATTCTGAAACCTCTAAAATACTTAAGGTTTTTACACAAGATAAAGGCCTTGTTAGCCTCATCGCCAAGGGAGCTTCACGACCTAAGTCAAAGTTTAAAGGCCACCTCAAGCCCTTAGCCCAACTAGAGTTTATTTTTAACTTCAAGGGGGATGACACTCTTAACATCCTACGAGAGGTTTCTCTTCAAAAAGATTACGCCGCCATACAAGAGGATCTCAACAAACAAGCACTCAGCAACTTATTTCTCGAAGTATTTTTGCGTCACCTCTATGGGCCAGAGCCTTCTTACCCCCTCTACGATCTTCTCTCTAGCTCTTTATCCAGTCTCAACGCATCACATAAGGCACCAGCCGATTTTCCTATTTATTTATGTGATTTTCTCATTCAATTTTCTGGAATCATGGGTTTTAGACCCCAATTTAAGGAGTGTGTTCATTGCAACACCCCCCTAAACCTCAACAAGTACGCTTTTGATCCTTCTATGGGTAGCCCCGTTTGTAAGCCCTGCGAAGATTTAAGCCCTCTCCGTTTGCCTCCTCTTGCTTCCAAAATATTTTTATGGTTAGAAGGCCTACAGTTTCAAGGTATTTATTCAGGCAGAATTTCCACTTATGATTTACGCAAAGCGGAGGAACTTTTACTTCAATTTTTGATTCATCATTCCAGCAGAAACAAACCTCTCAATTCCTATGGATTCTATCGAAAGTTGTTAAATTTAGAGTCATGATTGAAGTTACCCCATTTTTGAAATTTAAAGAGAAACCCTTAGTTGTTATCACGGCCTATGACGCTTGCTTTGCTTCCATTGCAGAACAAGCAAACGTGGATGCTATTTTAGTAGGAGACTCTTTAGCAAATGTTATTTTAGGACGAGAAAAAACAAATGAGGTAGACATGGATACCATGTGCTTATTTGTAAAAGCAGTGACTTGCAGTACCTTCCACACTCATATTATTGCAGACATGCCCTCTGGCTCTTACTCTACACCTAAGGATGCCGTATTAAATGCTAAGCGATTCAAGCAACTAGGTGCTCATGCGGTAAAAATTGAAGGATGCCTTCCAGAAGTAGTCAAAGCCATGGTAGAAGCTGAAATTCCTGTGATGGGCCATTTAGGCCTTTTGCCCCAAACGGCTACTTCCCTTAAGCAAGTGGGAAGTCATGAAAAAGAGGGACTCAAAATAATTGAAGAGGCTAAGTCTTTAGAACAAGCAGGAATTTATTCCCTCGTTCTTGAACACTTAAATTTTAATGTTGCTCAACAAATCACTCAGTCTTTATCTATTCCTACTATAGGCATTGGGGCGGGTAGCCATACAAATGGGCAAGTTCTTGTTTTACACGATGTGTTAGGTTTGAATGGCTCTCCCCTTCCCCCTTTTGCGAAAGCTTTTGCAAAGGTAAGGGAGGCTTCTTTAAAGGGGATTAAGGGTTACGCTTCGGCTGTACGTGACCAGAGTTTTCCGTAGGGGTGGGGGTAAGTTCAATTATTTTCGCCAGAAGTGAAAGTAATACTTCCTAAAAATTTGGGGGACGGGATTTGGATTTCCTAGTCTTATTAATTCCATATCTGTGGTTCAATATCAAGAATAAGTGTGGTTTCTGAATGGGGGTTTCTAATTGTCGTTGAGTGGGGATTTCTAATTGTCGTTGGTCAACATACTTAGTTTTTAAAGAACTTTAACCTTTTTTCCAGATACAACTTATATCTTGGACTAAGGTGGAGCTCCTTGTTACTTGCAAAGGTTTTAATGACCTTTTCCACTATTGTACTATCCAACAAAAAATCCCGTTTGTTATTGATATAGTTTATTTTGTTATTTTTCTTAGAGAGTCGAATTAGCCAACTAAATGATAAAGAATCTTTACTATGTCCAAGTGATTCGTCTCCAATTAAATTTTCTAAAAAAGGGAAAATTTTATTTGTCGAATCTAGGTTTAACTTTTTATATCTATTGTATAAGTCATCATATTCGACAATTTTTTCTTTCCAAGGTGAAAATGTATTATAGTGATAAAACAATACTGCTGCAGGGTTAGGATAGTCTTTAATTAAATTTTTAAGTTCTTTCACAATTCTTTTTCTCGTTTTAGCTATATTTTCTTCGATTAAACCCAAATTTGATTTTTCTTTTTTTGTTATTTTTTTTAAATAAAGTAACCCAGCAAGCTTATTACGTTTTTCAAATAACATTCGCATTTTATAATGGTATAGAAAAAATAATTGTGCAAATTTTACATCTTTGTCAAAACTTATCTTTAACAAGGAATCTGCAACATTATACATTTTTTTCGCTAGTTTCACATTACCATAATTCATAACCGTTTCGCCCATACCGTCTCTAGATAAACATGAATATACCTCTTTCATCAATTCCTTTTTCAGGTCTTTTTTCCCGTGTACGAGACAAATAGTAAATAGCAATGATATTGTTAATAATTTCATAATTAATCCTCATACCCACAGTGAACGTGAGTGACGTTTCCAACGGCGTAAACA
>CAZLBO010000104.1:0-7351 GCA_964557725.1 uncultured Bifidobacteriales bacterium
AAAAATTAAACCCGGTGAAAATTATTTTTTCATAATTTTTATTCATCGCCTTAATTTTAGAATGCCATAAAGGTAACACCACAAAATCAAAAGAAAGTGCATCGCCATCGAACAGCTCACCTTTTATTTTTAGTTGGTAACTGTGCATCTTATCGCTTTCTTCCGCTGTCTTTTTTAGTGGAGTGGTTTTTAAGGAGTAGTCTGTATTTCGACCAAAGTCAATCATAGCCGCTACATATTTTCGACGAAGCCCTGCCCATTTTAAAATACCGGAGTCTTCATTGTATGTTTCTACTTCTTCGCTTGTTTCTCTTTCCACTTCTCCAATATCCATGACGACTTCACTAAAAAAGCCAGCCGTTAACCCAAGCCCTTTTCCTGTGGGAATCTTTTCCGTTTCTTGCATGCCCGCTTTCCAATGCAAAGCAAATTTTGTTTCAAGGTCTTTTGGATAAAGTTCATGGTGAAAGCTTTGGCTATCAGGAGTAAAGGTGTAAATCCTTTTAAGTTCCTTTCCCTTATACATCGCCTTAAATACCAATTGATATGTTCCGCTTTCGACGACAACATTATTTTTTGCTTCACTTACTTCCCAATTAAAAGCGTCTAACTCTTTTCCATCTAAAGAAAGAGAAAGTACTCCCCCTTTTTCTTGTGGAATCAGTTCTAAGATTTTTTCTGTAGATTCACTTTTTAACCCTCTTATTTTTATAGACTCTAAATGAGCGCCCTTACTCGTAAAGCGAGCACTAAACTGATTCGTTTCAACATTTATTTTTCTCAGCGGAATCGTAAGTTTTACAACACTATCGTTCTTTGTGGAATCGGTACCAACAGTTGCTGTTTGAATTAAGTTTTGTTGTTGGGTTGATGCTCCCCGTGCTTCTTCCTTTTTTGTCTCTTCAGGGATTTCAGCTTTTTTGGTTGTCACCTGCTTTTCAACATTCTTTATAGAATCCGCAACAAACTCTTCTCGTTCCTTTTTACTCTTGTCTTGAAACGTTTTCATGAGTAGCAAGTACAACAACCCTATAACTACCCAACCAATTATTTTCGACTTTTTCAACTTCTCTCCGTTTTTTGTGGCTTTTGCCTTATCAACTACTATTAAAGTGTTCGCAATATAGCAAAAACTTTTTCTCGTAACTCTTTTCTATGTATAAGAAATGGTTTTGGGTAAACATCAAACAAGACCCAATGCTTCTTTTTAAAACTTGGTTCCACTTCTAAGAAACAACCTCGAAAAAGCCTTCTCAAAAAATTTCGCTTTACCGCATTCCCTGTTTTTTTTCGAATCACAAATCCAGCCCGAGAAGTCCCTTCTTCAACAGGCAGAACCCTAATACTAAACCCAGCATCTCTATAACATTTTCCACGCGAAAAAAGGCTACCAATGGCGCCTTTTTTTAATCTTTGAGCTTCAAGCTTCATTTTTTAGGCTTTATCTAGGCCTATTTAAAAATTAGGAGCTTACAGTTAGACGTGTACGCCCTTTTGCTCTTCGTCTTGCCAATACAGCTCTTCCGTTTGGAGTGGCCATTCTTGAACGAAAACCGTGTTTGTTCGCTCTTTTTCTTCTATGTGGCTGGTATGTTCTTTTCATTTTCTATTCCAATTTCATTAAGGAGGGACAATCTAATACACAATAACATTATATTCAAGGTTTAGTCTTTCGAGGTTTTATATTTCTTCTGAGCAACGGCCGCAATTTTTTGAACCTCTTCCCTAATTGAAACAGTATCCCAGCCCAAATCCTTGTCTTTTAAACTTACAGAAAGCTCCTCTGCCAACATAACCTCTTCAAGATTTTTCATTCTCTCCCTTGCTGTCCGCACAAACTCCTTTTTGTCATGGCGCACACCTGAAAGCTGATCAAACATTTCTCGATCACGCACTCGAAACTTTTTTACCATGCGATGCGCTTGATGAGAGCGAAAACCTAAGGTTCGCAAAGCATCTGCACCCAATAATAGCGAAGATTCCATGATTAAAACACGCTCATTCAGCAACATCAACAAAGGAGTAAGCGCCATTGATAAAGCCACTGCGACAACCAAAGAGCCCGAATCCTCACTAGAAAGGACATTACTTTGTGTCGCAAAAGAAAATAAAATAAAAGCAATACAGAAAAAGCATTCTGCCCTGCTTCCGATTTCATAAGTCCTTTTTCCTGAAGTGTTTGTAACACAATGGCAGTAGAGGATAAGGCGAGTATCATACCTATTGCCAGCCCCTTTTGCCATGAGTATCCACCCAAAAGCGCCACAAGACAAACAACCAACATGGTAACGACAACCTGTATACCACCTAACCCTAATATAAGCCCTCTTAACTTCCATAAAAGTGAAGGTTGCAATTCCAAGCCTATAACAAACAACATCATTACCACACCAAACTCTGCGAAATGCATAATGTCTTGGCCTTCTTCACCTACCAGCCCAATACAAAAAGGCCCTATGATGCCCCCTGCAATTAAGTACCCCAAAACGGAGCCTAAACCTGTTTTTTTTGCAATCGGAACAAATACAACCGCAGCGGACAAATAAATTAACGCCTGTACAAAAAAATCTCGTATGGTATGTTAAAAAAATAGTTCCTTGGAATATGCCTCTTTGCCTCCGCCAGTGGTTAATACATTTATCCAGTATTTCTTTCGAAGGGCTGAGCCATTGTGACCATAAACCCAACCATGCTCTAATACTAAATCAGTCCACCCTTTAATTAAAGCGGGAGCACTGTACCATCACTCAATCTCTAAGTTTTTAATTTCGACTTCAGCTAAGCTATCTAAATAAAATTGAACTTCCTCTAGCTCTAAATGAACGTATTCATACTTTTTATACATCTCCGTATAAGTTAAATCGTATAAGGTCGTTCGACTACCAATACTCCTTGCCCTATGTTTGGTTCTGTTTATATACACTAAATACTTCTTTCCAATTACAAAGCTTTTCCCACAAAAAAAACCCTGGCCAGCATTGAATGCACTGAGAGTGTCATAGGTTGGATTTTTTATATTTTTAATTACACGAAAAGAAACAACAGTTTCACCATAGTCTGGCAGATTGTCTATATGGGAGACGATACCAATAAAAATAGACTGAGCGGTGATTGTCGCTTTTTCTATTGAGGTGCTAAAACATTCATAACCATAACTCAAATTAATGTTTACAAAAGTGAACAGGATCACGCTCAGCTGAAAATGGTGTTTAATGCTCATCCGTTTTTATCGGCCTTCTATAAACGAAAAAACCGCCTATAATCCTTGTTTTTGTTTTTCTACTTCTAGCCTAAAACCTATTAATTCGCCCATACTTTGGCGTTATTTTTCACAAAACAACAAAAACAATAAAAGCACCAACAAGCCCCCCAGCAATAAATGGAAAAAACCACGAACCCTTTGGACTATTCTTTTCAAACTTTATTTCATGCAATTTATTCACCTCTGCATCAAACAGATAAACATCATCCACCTGATAGTATTGAGAATACTCAAATATTTGCCTGCGAGTCGCAGAGCTTTTGGGGTTGGGTGCTGATTTTCCTGTTTTCACTTCGACCACACCTTTACGGCCTTTTCGAGACACCAAAAAATCAGCTCTAATATTAAACGATGTTTTTTGACCATCTACCCACATTTTGGGGTTGAGGCTTGATTGGGCTCCAAGGATTTTAAATCCTTTTTTAACCAAAAACCTTCTTGCCGTTTCTTCTCCTTTAGCTCCCCTTTTAAACCGGCGCTTTAGTAACCAAGAGTTAAGTTTTCGGGAAATATATTGATATAAAACCGCTCCAATAAGCAGTAATAAAACGACTTTTACAAGTTCAGGAGAGAGGTTTGTCGGAAGGTGTTTTGTAAAAGACATTAGTAAACCCTAGGATGAGGAAGCTTTTGCATAAATTAAATAAATAAATTTTTAGGAAACAAGACACCCCTCTTCGCCTATTAAATAGATATGGTTATATTTAGCCTTATGTGGATAATTCAAAGAAAAATACCCCTTCAAAAACCCACAAACTCAAGTGTACCTTTGTGATTGTATCGTTCTTTATTCAAACGCTCTCCCTTCCTCTCACCCTCGCCTTATTGTTAAGTGGCTGGAAAAAAAGGGTTATCCACCAAAACCTTGCTCACACCCAGTTGGAAGGAAGGCTCTCCTTTTTCCAATACTACTTTCACCTCTCTTGCGATTTAGTTTCTTTCTTGCTTTCTATAACAAAAAAACCAGTTCAGCTTCGACAAAAAGACCTTTTGAAATTTAACCAGTTCAAAAACAGTGGTGGCTTGCTGCTAACTGCTCATTTTCACAACTGGGAGCTTATGGGTTCATGGCTTGTTTCTAGAGGTTTACCCCTTAAAGGTTCAGCTCTTCCTTTAAAAAGTTCTTTTTGGAACTCAGTTCTTTTGTTTTTAAGAAAGAAAAACACTTTACCCACGATTAGTATCGGGGTTGCTAGGGGGGCTTATCAATGGATAAAAAAGGGGAACGTTTTTGGTGTCTTAGCAGATCAACGCCCAAAGGCGATATTTGTAAATTCATCCTTTTTTGGTCACACAGTAAAGACAACTGCCTTGCCTGGTTTTCTGCTTCAAAAAACAGCTTGCCCCGTTTATTTCTTATGGCTAACCCCTAGCTTTGAAGTAAGAGCTATTCGGCTCACAACAGGCACAACCTCAGAAACCCTTTTACTCAAGCGGTATCATAAAGTACTAGAGACTATTATCCGAAAACACCCTAATTACTGGTACGGATTCTCTCACAATCGGTTTAAGGTTTGATCAGAATGTTTCACGTGAAACATTCCTTTCTTTTCTACCCTAGCTTCTCGATGTTTCACGTGAAACATTTTTTATTTCACGTCTTGCGAAGTCGAACCGGCAAGTAACTTTTGACGGGAAAACCATTTTTTCTGTATTGGCCCTAAAAGAATCACACCCAGCCCTACCATTATAGAAACATCAGCCATATTAAAGATACCTGTTCTCAGTGACCCAACCCCTAAATTCATAAAATCAGTTACAGATCCATAAAGCGTACGGTCAATCATGTTTCCAAAACCTCCGCCAATTACAAAACAATACCCTATTAAATCTGTTGCCTTAATTTTGGTATTCGCCAACAAATAAAACAAACTGATCAGCAAGGCTAAAAGGGGCAGATAGGTAAGAAGGATTGTTCGCCAAAATTTGGGAAGGTTTGACCCGAAACTCAGCATTCCCCCCGTATTTTCCGCTTTCGTCAAATAAAACACACTGCTTATCACAGGTATCTTTTGGTTAAACTCGATATTTATTCGAGCCTTATGCTTAGACGCCTGATCACAACTAATATTCAAAAACACAATAAAGAGTACTAGTACAACTCTGGCATACTTGTATCCCATCGGAAACAGTTTCTTTTCCTTCATAAAAACGTCTTCACTCTTAAAATAAAACCACAAGGCTTTAACGGCTCTCTATTAATATATACCCCAAACCCAGACAAAACGCAAGTATTTATTTTTCGCTTCCTACCTCCTTCTTTTGCGGTTTAACCAAGCCGTTTTCACAAGAGAATGTTTCACGTGAAACAAAAAAACCAGTCGCAAAGCTAATTACTAAAATTTCTATCTTGTATTTTAAAGTTGGAAGGAATATATTACAACCTTATTCAACGAAAACAAAAACTATGTCAAAATTATTATTTAATCTCGAAACACTAGACGAAAACGTTCTAGAAAAACTAAAAGCTTATGAAGCTTTTTTAACCAAGTGGAACGCAAACATTAACATTGTGAGCGCCGGAAACACTTCAAAAATATGGGAGCGGCACATTGTTGATAGTTTACAGATTCTTCCTTTTTTGGATAATTCTGTTAAACTCGCAGATATGGGTTGTGGTATTGGTTTACCAGCCCTCCCTATTGCTATTGCGAGACCAGAAATCAATGTTTTTGCTATTGAACCCAACAATAAAAAGGCAGCCTTAGTTTCTCAACTAATTCGAGAGCTTCGTTTACCTAATGTTCATCTTTTACCTGAAAGAGTTCAATCTGTTATTATTTCGCACATGGATTATGTTTGCTGTCGCGCTTTTGGTGAGTTTTCAAGGGACTCAAAACTTGCCTATAAAATGTTAAAACCTGGCGGCTCTTTTATCACCTTTAAAGCTGATCCTGAAATAAAAACGCCTTATGGTTATCAAAAAATAAAAAACACAGAGTACAAACTACCCAATTATACAAAGTCATTTCATATTGTCACTGCAGTCAAGATTGGCGAGCTTGACTAAAATAATAGCCGTTTGCAACCAAAAAGGTGGCGTGGGAAAGACAACCACAAGCATCAACACGGCCGCAGCCCTTGCTGCACTTGAAAAAAAGGTTCTTCTCATTGATTTAGACCCTCAGGGGAACGCTTCACAAGGATTGGGCTACCCCACCAAAATGGATCAGGATATTTACACCGCTTTATGTTGGGATGAGGAAGAGCTCACCCAAGAGGCTTTGGTTAATATTATTCAAAAAACAGACTTAAACTTTCTAAAGCTTATCCCCTGTTCTCAGGATTTAGCGGGGCTTGAAGTTGAATTAAGTGGCTACTCTGAAAAAGAAACTCGTCTTTCTAATGTTATCAATAAGTTAGAGGGTGTATTTGACTATATCATACTTGATTCCCCTCCTTCTTTAAGCCTTTTAACTATAAATATTTTAACGGCGGCGGACTCTGTCCTTATTCCCATACAGTGCGAGTTTTATGCACTAACAGGTTTAGCTGAGTTAATCAAGATTATTCGGCTTGTTAAACAAAACTTTAATCCAAAACTTAAAATAGAAGGCGCCCTCCTAACAATGTACGATTCCCGCCTAAATTTAGCTAAACAAGTCGTCGAAGAGGTTCAAACCTCATTTACAGAAAAAGTTTTTGAAACCATCATCCCCCGCAGTGTTAAACTGTCTGAAGCACCCTCTTTTGGGAAACCTATTATTTTATACGATATTATGAATATTGGGGCTCAGAGGTATTTAGACTTTGCCAAGGAGTTAACAAACAATGAGTAAAAAAGCATTGGGAAAAGGGCTTAGTTCCATCTTTGAAGATTTGGGAACCCCTATTACCTCCGAAGGTGGAGACCTTATACACAATATCCCTGTCTCCAATATCGACCCAAACCCTTTTCAGCCAAGAACCGAGTTTGACGAACCCGAAGTCAAGGAACTCAGCCTTTCAATTACAAAAAACGGCCTTTTACAGCCTATTCTTGTACGAAAACATAATAATCGCTATCAAATTGTTGCTGGCGAAAGGCGTTACCGTGCCACAAAACTCTTAGGGTTAAAAACCATCAAAGCCTTTGTCAGGGAGCAAGTC
>CAZLBO010000105.1:0-7295 GCA_964557725.1 uncultured Bifidobacteriales bacterium
ATTAACGCAAGTTCAGCTTCTGAGATCTCAGCTCTTTTCATCCATTCAAATTCACTCGCCTCAGCACTTACTTGCCCAGCAATAAAATCGATAAAATCCTTAGTCACTGTTTTATGTAATTCAACTACATGACTTAAATCGGATTCATCCACTCCAAATATGTCATAAATTTTCTGTATATCCATCTTATTCCTTCAATTTCATTTAACTTTTCAATTTAAAGTGCATACGGGCTTCTTTCCATGGCTTTATTATAGCATTCGGGGAACTCATTTATTAAGTAGTTTATCTCCCTTTCCGTCGTAAAGCGTGAGAAGCTAAATCGTATACTTCCTTGGTTATAAATAGGCTCCAATCCCATATTTTCAAGAACATGCGAGCCTGAAAGCCTATTTGAGCCACAAGCACTGCCTTTTCCTACAAAAATTTTTTTTACGGATAGTTCTTCTAACAAGTCATCCTGCTCTATTCCCGGAAAGCATACCATTGAAGTGTACAAACACCTTTCTGATTCTCTCCCAACCACTACACACCCTTGATACTTTTCTCTTAAAAAAGATTCCCACCTTACATTCCAATCCTTTTTATTCAATTGCCTAAGGCTATCTAGGCTCTCTTCCAATGCGACATACGCCCCACCAATAGCAGGTAAATTAACGGTTCCACTAAATATCTGTCCCTCTTGTCCCCCTCCAACAAATAAGGATTTAACTCCTTTTTTATTTCTCATTCCCAAACCTGCAACTCCAATTGGTCCGTGAAACTTATGCCCAGAAAATGTAAAGGAATCTCCATATTCAATGACACTCCCTATCACTGCCTTTCCTATCGATTGGCACGCATCCACATGTAAATGCCCATTATACTGATGAACTATTTGTCCTATCTTATCTATTGGAAAAATCACCCCTGTTTCATTGTTCACATGCATCATGCACACAATGGTTCGTTTTCCCTTTATCAATTTCTCAAGATGATTAAGATCTGGCGTTCCATCAAAGTTGCTTTTGCACACGATAACAGGAACAGAAAATAATGAGTCCTTTAAAAGATAAAGTGAATGATGTTCTAAACCTGATACAACCACTTGTTTCACTGTTTTGTCATATTGAAGCAAGCTCTGAACAAGTGTATTATTTGACTCTGTTGCACGAGAAGAAAAAAACAATTCCCAATCGGATAGTTTTAATTTCTCTTTAAATTTTAATCGAAGCTCTTCTAAGTAATCTCTTGAATTTTTTCCCATTTGATGGGGAGAAGATGTATTTCCAGGAAATTGGTCATAAATTTTTAACATTTCCTCCCCTGCATTCTTTAATAAAGACGCAGTAGCATTATTGTCAAAATAACAATTCATAATTCATCAATCATTTTTTCTATTTTGGGAAGCCATCTCTCTTTACTTTCTTTTTTGTAAGTAACTGTAAAATAATCCAACCCCAAAGCTCCTGCTATTATCAACTCATCCCCTCTGTGATTTATATGAAAGGTAATTGAAGAGTTAGGAAGAATCCCTGTTGCGTCATAGGTAGAGACAGTAAAACCTTCATCACTTTCAAAATAGGACAATAAGACTCTTGGGACAGGTGTCCCAAGAGTATATTTAAATCGCTCTCGATAAAAGCAATCATGAACCACTTTTCTATCGACTATTTCTGTCATTTACCTTGAAAGTACCACTTCTGTGTATTCACTTCCTTGTGCTTGGCATTTAGTAAGTTCAAACTTATATGCATCAGGTCCTTTAAACAGTTTTTCATAAAACTCAGGAGTAAAGTTTGGTTTAGAAGCCACATCCCCTAAATAGATAAGGTCTAAAATACCTGCGGCTGCACCTGTCACAAGATAAGAAATCCCATGTTCAGCTTTACCATACATTCTTTTGTATCCTATCGATTCATAGTCATTGACCACTCTAAATACCGCTCCCTTTTCACTGGCTTCCATCACCTTCCAACTCCCCCAACCCAGTGAATTAACACAAGAAGTCATTGCAGAGACCCAATCTTCTTTATTTTTTAAAGAAGGAAGTATCAGACCATCCCATTCAGGAGAGTTCATTATTCCTCCAAAGGTATTAAATGCGCATACATGCCCTGCCTCAACAAAAAGGCTCGATGACACAGCGATTCCATCGTCACCAGCAATTTTAATCATTTCTTTTTCGAACTCAAAGCTGATACGATTATAATAATCGGCATACATTCTTGTAAGGTACACGCCAAATACAGGTATCAATCCACTTTCATTTCCCAACAATGGTAACCCTGCTACCGCTTTCGTAATTCCGTCTCTATCTACATTGGTTTCAATCTCAGAATAACCTGTAGTCTCATTGTAGGTGAAATCTGCTTTTGGTTCAAAAATAGAAAAGTTCGCTTTCCCTTCAGAAACCGTATACTGGTCTTTTTCTGCCCCTACACTAAGGCAAGCGGTCTGTTCGGCTTGAACATTCTTCAATTCCAGATCATAAATAGCAGCATAAGCTCCAGCTAAAAATCCAGCAGAGAAGTAAGACACAGGAGTCTCTGATTTTCCAAACTTCTCCTTCCATGCATACGAATAGTGAGAACAAGGAGTACTCACACTTCCCCCTTTTTCATTGATGTTATCTAATGGCAATAACCCAAAGCCACTCAACCTAAAAAGTTCTGAAGCGGCCTTCTTCCTTTCTTCAGGAGATGCAATATTACTAAGCATTGGTTTTAATTGGTTATAAGCCACCTCTGCCGCTGCTCCAACTAAAAAAGGCTTACTATCAATGTACTCGGCATCCATGATAGACCTTTGAAGAAAGGTATTATAATGGTGACAATGAACCAGCATTGGTTCACCGTTTACTTTTAGTTGATTATTTTTAAAATCATAATTGTAATTATTAAAATCAAACATTTACTTCTCCTTTAGCAGTATAAGGTTTTCCGACAACACTTTCAGCAGCTTTTAAAATGGCACTCCCCAATTCATCAGGCACTTCAGGAGAGTTTTCCATTTTATCAATGGCTGAAGCTGTTAATGTCACTTTTGCCTTAATCATTGGTAACATAACCTTAATGAGAATGCGGTCTACAGACTTTACCTCACCCTCTGTGGCTGCCCATTCTAGTACAGCTAATATATCAACCATAAATCCTCCATTACGTGCTTTGAAAACTGTTAATATTTCTAATATCTTAGTAAGACACTACCATAGGAGAAGTTGAAGTTCAACTAATTATTCTGTAATATTTTGCGCAATTGCCTAAATATATTATACAGCTGTATTCAGCATTTTTAGCATTCTATTCTAACAAAAGAGAATTGATATTCGTCATAGAGACGATATAGTACAACAAGTAAAGTTTTTATTTACTGAGGCTTAATCTTTTCAATATCATAACGCTGCAAATGTCTTTTCCAGCCATAAATACTTTTAATATAAATATCTATATAGGTTATTTTGTAATCTGTTTTTATTTCAAATTCAGGAGTCATAAATTCAAATCGTTGACGAGCGTAGCCCCCATCTGTGATAAGCATTAACCTTGCTTCAGGGGGTAAAGTATCTAGCCTTCCCTTAACGTGTTTATAATCATCTGAAACTTCAAGCACAGGTCGATGCATCTTTTTCATATTAAGATCCAACATGACCTCGGGGTCTCTATTTAATTCTATTTTTATATTCTTGATATCTATGATAAAGGCACTCTTATTTGGCTTAATATTTCCATAGTAAAAAATATCATTTGTCATCGGGTTCTTGATATAGTCCCCCTCTCCTGAAACCAATATAGCCCTTACCGTATCATCCTCTGAGATTTCCATTACCGTATTATAATCAATGTCTCCGACATAGGTATATTCAAAGCGACCGTCTTCAATTTCTTCCGGCTCGATTACCCCTAATAGACTATATTCCGATTCGGAGGATTGAAGGAGTTTAATTTCATATTCTCGATTGGGATCATAGTTTTTTATCTGCCCGTGGTAAGTCACTTGGTTACTAGATGTGGCACAGCCTACCGTGAATATTGCCGTCATAATAGCCAATACTGAGCATTGTATTATTTTCTTTTTAATTAACAAGAGCTTCATCCTTTTGATATAAATATATTTTATAACCTTAGTATAAAATTAACATTTTGAACAAAAAAATATCTTTCCAAAAAGAAAGATATTTTTAAAGTCTTTAAATCGCCATTGATTAGAAATCTACCATCTCTACTTCAAAAACCAAAGTAGTATAAGGTTGAATCGGACCTGCTCCTCTTGCACCATACCCCAATTTTGAGGGTATAACTAAAACTCGTTTCTCGCCTTTTTTCATATCCAAAAAGGCTTCATCCCAACCCGCAATCACTCTTTGACCTCCAACAGGAAATTCAAAAACCTGATTTCTCTCAACAGAGCTATCAAAAATTTGTCCATTTAGGAATTTACCTGTATAATGAGCTTTTACTGTGATTCCCTTTGTCGGTTTATCTCCTTCTCCTTCTTTAGTCACCACATACATAAGCCCTGAAGCTGTCGTCACTAATTTATCACCATGAGTCGCTTTTAAGCTATCGATAAAAGGAGCAGCATCTTTAGCCTCTTGCTCAACAACGCTAGCCATCTTTTCTTTTTCTTTTTCTGCAAATGCCCCCATGTATTTATCAAAGGCCTGTTGATCTGCCAAAAATTTTGTAGCCAATTCACCCACTCTTACAATAGTCACCTTTTCAATCTTAACTTCTGTACTAGGCTTATCTCCTGCACCTACAGCAGTTGTGGCAATTGAATCAACAATATCCATTCCTTCAATTACATGACCAAAAACCGTATGCCTTCCATCTAAATGTGGGGTGGCGGTATGGGTAATAAAAAATTGACTCCCATTGGTATTTGGCCCTGAATTAGCCATCGATAAAATGCCTTTTCCTGAATGCTTTAAACTAGGATCAATTTCATCTGGAAATTGATAACCAGGCCCTCCTCGTCCTGTTCCTTCAGGATCACCCGTTTGAATCATAAAGTCTTTAATCACACGGTGAAAAATAATCCCATCATAAAATGGAGTACCCGCAGGTTTATTTGATTTAATTTTACCTTCAGACAATCCCACAAAGTTTGTCACCGTCATTGGTGCCTTGTCAAAATCTAAAGAAGCGACAATTATCCCTTTCGTAGTTTGTATTTCTGCATAGACTCCATCTGGATATTGAGGTTTTACTGTGCATGATTCCGTCATAAATACTCCTGTGGCTACTATTGCAACGTAACCAATTAGTTTAATTTTTGATAATAACATTTAGGTTCCTCCTTATTTAAGAAGTTAAGAAAACCTCAATTTAATAATTGTAAGTTGCTTTTGGAGAAGGGAACAAAAGTTTCCTATTTTTTTATTATCCAGAGCTTTTTGCCGCTTAATGAAATCGATTCGATTTTCTCTAAACTCTGATAGTATAAGTCTCTATTTTCCAAAAAATCAATCAGATCCACATGGGTTCGCTTCCCTAAAAAGGTAAAGTGTGCGGGCTTTCCATTCATATGAGAACGGGTCGAAACAAATTTCAAACGCCCCTCAATCAAATGTAGTTTGCCCTCAATTTCGGCATTAATATATCCCTTTATATTCAAAAAGCGAATTAAACCAGAGAAGTGATTTTTAACTTTTTTTGCGGGAATCGAGGACCTTAAATTAAAGTACCCACTATCAATACTAAGCTTATAGTCCACTCCATACTCTTTCATCTTCTTATTACTACGAATTAAGTGAGTGAGTTCGTCTTCATCAAGAGTAAGTGTATCATGGGAGTCTCTATAAAAGAAATCTTCTACTTTTAAAGAGATTGCGGCCTCTTTTTCCACTGATAGCATAATATGCTCAATAGGAAATGGTTTCTCTGAGATATAACCCGTTAAAGGTACCCAAATAAATAAAACGAGAGCTCCCAATGCAAAAGTAGCCAACACCATAACGCCAAGTAGCAGGATGAGCATGGCCTTAACGCCTACTTTTTGTTGCTCAGTCTTAGGCACCCTTAACCCTTTGCTTTCAATAATTTGTTGATATCATTCTTCAGCTTATCCAATTGATTTTCCTCTTCAATCAAAGTCTGATAATACCCTCGCACTTGACTCTTCTCATCAACTAACACAAAATAAGGGCTATGAGTTGTAATGGTCGGATCCCCCTGTAAATGCAAGCCATCCACTGCTAAAGCCTTAACCGAATCAATGTTTCCTCGTAAAAAGTGCCACTGTGTCGTATCCGCACCATAAGCCTTTGCATAGCTCCCTAAAACTTCTCGACTATCCGTTTTGGGGTCTACAGTAACAGACACAAATTGAACTTGTTGGTTTCCTAAAAAGTTTTTTTGTAGTTTCGCCATGTTTCGTGACATTTTAGAACACTGCCCTGGGCAGGCCGTAAACATAAAGTCTATTACCCATACTTTGCCTTCTAAACTTTTTCGAGAAAGAACTTCTCCATTGATTCCCTCAAATTGAAAGTAGGGAACTTCTTGAATATTCGGCAATTCTTCAGATTCTGCATTATTTAAGGCAGCGATGTCACGAGGAGATTGTGACTGCTGATAAAAGCGATAGGCAAAAACAAAACACAATAGTGCAATAAAAATAGGCAGTAACTTTTTCACGAATAGCCTCACAGTCCTTTAATAGGAATAAATAATAAAAATAATTTAAGAACTAACTAATGAATATCAATGATGTTCATTCTTATCAGCTTCATTTGGCAGGTGGTCAGCCCCTTGATAATTCTTTAGTACAGGGGAATCAAACTCTAATTTTAACCCTTCTAAAGGATCAATTTCTTGACGAAACTCTGTATCAGTTAGAGTAATCACAAAAAAGATAAATACAAAAACCATGTTTCCTACTAATATGGCCACATTCATTTTTTTGTCAAATTTCAAACCCATAAAGAAGACCGCCACTAAGGTTGCCTTTGTAAAAGCAATCATCATGGCTAAAATAATATTAAGTGGTGTAAAATCTATTTCTAAACCTATTTCAGCAAAAAGAGGGTTTAAACTAGCAAAATCAAACATAGCTGCTACAACTGTAGCTGTTGTTAGAAATAATAGAGTTAAAAAGGTTCTTATAAGAAACTTAAATGGAATTGCGTGATCGTGATGTTCTTCTGTCGCCATAATCTTACCTAATGTTTAAATCCCACAGTCGCAGCTAAATAGAGTAGTGGGAACAAAAATATCCAAATCAAATCCACTAAATGCCAATACAAACCAACCATTTCAACAGGTGTGAAATAGTCTTGATAAAAATGTCTTTTTAATGAACGAAACCACAAC
>CAZLBO010000106.1:0-7295 GCA_964557725.1 uncultured Bifidobacteriales bacterium
TCCCAAATGGCCTTATTCATGCAAATTGTAATTCAGGATGGATTATTTTAGTTCTTATTTTAGATCCAGTTGCAGATACTTTTTTTGTAATAGTTTTGTTTTTAGATATGATGGAGGCCGGAATTTTTCTGTTTGTTTTTAACAAACACATTATATGAAACTGTGTTAGTTCTAAATAATTTTTAACTGTATCACTTATTTTAGAGCCATTAGCTACAACACCCTTTAAATCTTTAGAGTATGCGACATACCCATCACCATCTGCAACGATTTCCACTTCAATGCTTAATTTTAGCTTAGTCATATTTTTTACTATGCTACTCATAGTCCCTTCCTTTATTTAAATTAGATTTAAATTCTAAATTGTTCAAATATCTTACTATAAATAGGGCGATATTGACTGAAATTAAGAGAATTTACCAATTCATTCATTTAGGTTTTATAAAATATTTACTTCAGGTATTATAGTAGCGATTTTTTTAAAATTGTTTAGGCTGAATATATGTAGCCAAATTTCAGTTTAAACAATAGTTTTTACAGTTTCCCCCTTGAATTTTTTAGGCTGTTCAAGTTTTCGCTTGTTTTCAGTAGAAACTATTCCCACTCAATAGTACCAGGCGGTTTGTGAGTAACGTCATACCACAAGGCTCCAATACCCATGCCTTTTATTTTTTCCCATAAGGCATCGAGGATAGAAAAATCAATCCGAGTAAAGTTGGCGGTCATCGCTTCTGCCGATTCAATGGGTCTAAGAACAATAACAGGTTTATTGTTAACCGTTAACGGCAGTAAAACCACAGGCATTTGCCAAATTGTTTTGTATAGATTTTCACGTCTTAATGTCTCTGTACAAATGGCATCTACTTTTTGGAGTAAATGTACTCTTTCTTCACTACAATCGGCTTCGATAGAGAGGTACTCCTCTCCCTCGGTGGCAATTTCTAAAACCACTCGGTTAATATCTCTTATTTGATTCGTTATTTCTATAGCGAGGTCATCACAGACCTGCCAATCTCTATTTTTCTTTAACAAACAAGGATGTGCATAGGTTCTTGCATCTCCTTGTACCCCAACACTTTTAAGAGGAACTATTTCTCCTTGTATCCCTTTGCTATTGAGTAATACTTGAAGACTTTTTTGTGCTTCTTTCTCGATCCCTATGTCTTCTTTGCCTTTGCAGAGTAATCGAACGCCTAAACCCGGTCCGGGAAAGGGGTGTCGCCAAACGAGGTCGTAGGGGATGCCTAAGTTTTCGCCCATTTCTCGCACTTCATCTTTGTAGAGTTCGGCGAGGGGTTCAATAATGAGTCCTTTTTCAAGTAGTTCGAGAGCTGCAGGAACTCGGTTATGGTGGGTTTTAATTGTGGCTGCATTTTTGGTGCCTCCACTTTCAATGGTATCAGGGTAGGTGGTTCCCTGCGCCAAAAGCCACGTGTCGGGATCCATGTCATAAGAAGAAACTTCTTTATTTAAAACATCTAAAAAAGTATCTCCTATTATTTTTCGTTTTGCTTCAGGAGCAGTGACTCCTTTTAAGCGGGAGAGGAAAAGGTCTTGAGCCTCGGATAAAGTTAAATTGTTAAAGCCCTCTTTTTTGAGAAATTCCATTATCTCGGTGCTTTCATTGAGGCGCATTAATCCATTATCTATATGGAGTCCTCGGACTCTATCAGCTCCTAGTACTTGATTGAGAAGGGCAAAGGCCACGGTAGAATCGACTCCTCCACTGACCAAAAGAAAAACATTCTTTCCTTCGCATTGTTTGAGCAACTTCTTTTTTAATTGAGCGGTATAAGTGGTCATATCCCAGTCGCGTTCGGCTCCACATAAATTGATAAAATTATCAAGTACCTTCATGCCTTCTTCTGAATGGGTGACTTCGGGGTGAAATTGAATGCCAAATCGCTGTTCCTTGTCATTGGCTACTGCGGCATGGCGACACTCTTTGGTAGAACCAATAATTTTAAAACCGTCAGGTAAATGGGCGACTTCGTCTCCATGGCTCATCCACATTTTGGATTGTGCAGATAGTCCTTTAAAAAGGGGATGTTGTGTATTGGCTTGTAAATAGGCAGGGCCAAACTCATGTACCTCTCCTTGCTTGACTTTACCTCCATAGCTTTCTGTAAGAAGTTGATGGCCGTAGCAAATACCTAAAACAGGAACTTTTACTTTTAACATGTCAGCGTTGAACTCGGGGGCTTCTCCAGAATAAACAGAAGAAGGGCCACCCGAAAGGATAATACCTTTAAAGCGTGAGGCTACTTCTAAACTGGCCGTAGAGGGAATTACTTCACCGTAAACCCCTTGCCGACGAATTCTATTTGCAATTAAATGGGCGTATTGCCCGCCAAAGTCAACGACTGCTATTTTATTATTCATGGGGGTCAATATAGCAAACCTGTGGGGGAGAAATTGTAGGGTAGAGGTGCTTTTTTTTGCTTGTTCTTTCGTAGGTTGTTATTATTGTGCCATAATTTTAGAGAACTTTATTAAAGCATGGGTATTATGAACGCTAAAGAACAACTTGAGATAATAAAAAGAGGAACTGTTGAGATTCTTTCGGAAAAAGAACTCCTTCAAAAATTAGAGAAAAAAACTCCCTTACGAATAAAATTAGGGGTAGACCCCACCGCTCCTGATATTCACCTTGGCTTTACTGTTGTGATGCGAAAACTCAGAACTTTTCAGGATTTAGGGCATCAGGTAATCCTTATTATAGGAGATTATACCGCGACTGTAGGAGACCCCTCAGGAAAGAATAAAACACGCCCTTTGTTGAGTCATGAAAAAGTTTTAGAAAATGCGGTTACTTACCAAGAACAGTTTTTTAAGATAGTGGACAAAGAGAGAACAGAAGTAGTTTACAACGGCTCATGGTTTAAAGACCTTACCTTTGAGCAAGTGACTAAGTTAATGTCACGGATAACAGTCGCTCAGATGTTAGAGCGAGAAGACTTCCAAAATAGGTATAAGGGAGGCCAGCCTATTAGTCTTCATGAATTCCTTTACCCCATGATGCAGGGTTATGATTCTGTGATGATTAAAGCGGATGTAGAGCTTGGTGGAACGGATCAGAAGTTTAATATCATTAGAGGCCGTGACTTACAGAAGCATCATGGACAGGAGCCACAAGTGGGTTTATTTATGCCCATTTTATTGGGAACAGATGGCGTGGAAAAAATGTCTAAGAGCTTAAATAATTACATTGGAATCAATGAAGCTCCCCATGTGATGTACCATAAACTTTACGCTTTGCCCGATCATCTTATAGGGGATTATTTAACCTTGTTAACCGACACACCAGTAGAAGAAATAGAAGGTTTAAAGAAAAAGGTGGAGTCGGGGGAGGAAAACCCCAATGGAATCAAAGCTCGTTTAGCTTTGGATATTGTGAGTCAGTACCATGGAGAGGAAAAAGCCAAGGACGCCCAGGTTCAGGAACAGAAGATACATTCAGGACAAGTGGTTCCTGATGACATCCCTGAATTAAAAGTGAAACAAGGGGAACATTGGGTTCCGGCTTTATTAGTGGAAGGTAAGCTAGCCCAATCAAATGGAGAAGCCCGTCGCTTGATTCAAAATGGAGGGGTTCAGTTTGAAGGGGAAAAGGTAACAGACCCTAAAGCAAACATAGCCATTACGGGAGAACATATACTAAAGGCAGGAAAGCGAAAATTTTTAAAAGTAATTGCTCAATAAATTAGCTAATCAATAAATTAGCTAGTTAATCGAACCAGCTGGTCAATTAACCAGCTAGATCGTTTCTTTTTAATTGGATTGTCTTTTTCGGCTTTTGATACGAGCCGCTTTGCCTTTGAGGTCACGGATATAAAAAATACGTGCTCTTCGGACTCGACCTTCGTTAGTGACTTTAATTTCACCGATATTAGGAGAGTGTAAAGGAAAAATTCTTTCCACAGAAATATTTTGGGAAATCTTTCTCACAGTAAATGTTTCGCCAATGCCTTGGCCTCTTCTTTGAATCACTACACCTGCGTAATTCTGAATTCTTTCTTTTTCACCTTCTTTTACTTTTACATCGACGGAAACAGTATCCCCCGCTCTAAAATCAGGTAAATTTTTCTTTAAATTTTTTTTATCAATGGCATCAATAATCACACTCATTGTCTCTC
Organism: uncultured Bifidobacteriales bacterium; assembly: GCA_964557725.1. GTDB lineage: Bacteria > Fibrobacterota > Fibrobacteria > UBA11236 > JADFYW01 > CAZLBO01. Next base: position 4,137 of record CAZLBO010000106.1, read on the forward strand.
TCCTTTTAACTATCTCGAATAAGCTTTTGTTCGGGTAGTTCTAATTTCTTAAATAAATCTGGCCGGTTCTGTTTTGTTCGTTTCAGCCCCTCTATTTTCCGCCATTTTTCCATGTTTTTATGGTGGCCAGTCAATAGTACTTTGGGGACTTCTAATCCGTCAAACTTTTCCGGTCTTGTATACACCGGCCAACCTAATAAATTTTCTGAAAAATGGGAGTCTGTTTCCATAGATTCTCCAATTATACCAGGTAAAAGTCGGGAAACGCTATCAATAAGTACCATGGCAGGTAATTCCCCACCTGTTAGCACATAGTCTCCTATGCTTATTTCTTCATCTACATATTTTTCTCGTATTCTCTCATCAATGCCTTTGTAGTGACCTGTTATTAATAAGAGGTGTTCCTTTTTTGCAAATTCCTTTGCTTTCTCTTGAGTAAAGAGGGTGCCTTGAGGGGTTAGGAAGACAATATGAGGCTTCTTCCCCTCGCAAATACTATCCAATGCGGCTTTGAGAGGTTCAGGTTTTAAAACCATTCCCGATTCTCCACCAAAGGGAGAATCATCTACTGTACGGTGCTTATCTTGTGCGTAGTTTCGCAAATTATGACAAGCCAGAGAGACTGCCCCTGATTTTTGTGCTTTTCCTGTGATACTTGCGTTAAGAGCAGAAAACATTTGAGGAAAGAGTGTAAGGACATCAATTTTCATAGAGTCCCTTCAATTGAGAAAAGTCGACTTGGAGTGTTTTTTGATCAGAATCAATTTTTTTGACAAAGTGATCGATCCAAGGGATGAGGATAAGAGTTTCGAGCCCTTTTTTTTCTACTTGAATGAGGTCTTGAGGAGGACCTGGTTGAATACTTTTGACCAAGCCTATTTCAGAGCCATCTAGTTCAAGGGCTGTGTAGCCAATTAAGTCGGAGATATAAATTTTATCGCTGGGGATTTCCAAGCGGTCGGTATCGGGGATAAGTAGGCTCGCTCCTGTAAAAATACGAACGGACTCGGGAGTATTATAGTCTTCAAACTTAAAATACCAGACGTCTCGATGACAACGGGAACTCTTTATTTTGAGTTCTATTTGTTCTTTGTTTTGTTGTTTGAGATAAACTTTTTGAAGCAGTTCATGCCTATCTAAATCAAAGGTACTGGGAATCACTTTGATTTCACCCAATAGGCCAAAAGGTTTTTTGATAACGCCTATTTCTATGGTTTCTATTTTGGAATGAGACATGGTTATTTATAAAGTATAGTCAAAGTGGATAAAACTAAAAAACTCCCCTAAAGGGAGTTCTTAAATAAAACAAGAAGAGACGTTTATTTCTCTTCAGCTTTAGCTTCTGCTGGAGCACTTTCTTTGGCAGAAGCTGCTTTAGCCTCTGCTGCTGCTTTCGCTTCCGCTGCTTTTGCTTCTTCTTCGGCCGCTTTGGCTTCCGTTTCCGCTTTTTGCTTTTCTAATACTTTTTTACTGGGTTTTTTCTTTTTAGGCTGTATAGGAGAAACTGTTGCTGTCGCTTCTTCATAAGCTTTGCCCGATTTGACTTGCGCAAATTTTTCTAAAACACCCTGTTGCTTAAAGATGGAACGGACAGTGTCAGAGGGTTGTGCCCCTTTCATTAACCATTCAATCGCACTTTTTTCGTCAATTTTAACTTCTGGTGGTTCTTGATTGGGATCAAAAAAACCGATTTGTTGTAAAAATTTTCCTGTAGGAACACGTGTTTGTTCGCCTACAGCTATGCGGTATACGGGTCTGTGATTCCGTCCGCCTCTTGATAACCTGATAACAGCTGCCAATTTCTTCTCCTTGATTTTTCGGGATTAATCATAATAAATAACTAGAGATTTCTCAATAAATAGAAAGGTTAATTAAAATAAAACCTTTTTTCCTGTTAATAATCTGAAATAATGGGGGTTCTGGGGAGTTTAGAGGGGAGAGGTCCCCTCTTTTTTTTTAAGCCTCAAGTTGTTTGGCTAAAGGGTGGAGCACATTATTTTCCATGTGGATGTGTAAATGCAAATCATATTCCAACTTTTCGAGCCCTGCATAGAGCGCACGATACGAATTACAAGCCCCTTCTGGTAGTGTATAAGCGTTTGTGAGTTCTCTTATGTCACTTAACATTTTTCCTACGGCATGGTGCTCATGTTCCATTTGTTGAATAGGGTTGTTGACGGAACCACAATGGAACGCTGCAGGAGTGGTTTTATTAAGGTTATGGGTATCTAACTCTTTGATAATAGGGAAGAGAACTTGTTCTTCCTTCATCATGTGAGGTTCGAGGTCGGCGATAAGTTTTGTGAAAAGAGTGAGAATCTGAATTAATTCTGGGTGATTGCCTCCGTGAACTCGGGCGACTTTTTCCATTAAAAAGGTAAGTGTGGGTATTTCAGCCTTTAGGGTATCATGAAAGCGGGTAAGGATATGGTCAACTATCTCTGTGGCACGAGTTGTTTCTGTCACCGAGAACTCCTCGGAGCTGGTTGTAATCTTTTGTATTTCTGCGAGAACTTCATCTGTATTGAGGTTCTCTTTTTCACAGATATCTGTGAGTTTAATGGCTCCTCCACAGCAAAAATCAATGCCTTTTTCGTGAAAGACTCTGGCAGTTAAGGGGTTTTTTATTACGATATCGCAGACTCTCATCTCTTTTGTATAAGCTTCCATATTTTTCTCCTGTTTAAATATGGTCTTAAGATACCCAAAGGGGGTAAGGTTGGCCTTGATCTAGATCAAGGATGGGACAATAAACGGTATTTTTTTTGATTAGTGGCTAAAACCTCCGATTCTTCTAGTTTTTTGATTAATCGACTGAGGGATTCTGGAGTAATATCAAGTAAGGCTGCCATGTCTTTTTTTGAAACATTGAGTGGCTGAAAGCTAATATCACAGCCCAATTTTTTTAAAAAATCAATAAACCGCTCTTCGGCATTTTTTAAAATAAGAGAGAGGTATTTGTCTCTAATTCCCAGGAATTGACGAGTGACTAATTGCGAAAACTCGAAGCATAATTTCGCATTCTCTAGTAATAGCCTTTTAAACGGCGTTTTAGGAAAAAAAAGGACTTCTGTGGGGCATAAGGCGGTGCAATCGGCATGGAAGGTAGGAGTATCCGCTAAAATAGGAACGGCGGAAACAATACTCCCTGCCTCAAGG
>CAZLBO010000107.1:0-7280 GCA_964557725.1 uncultured Bifidobacteriales bacterium
AGTGTTCTCTCTCTTGCTTACAACTATGTCATGAAAAATAGCCATCCAAGTAACTGGTTAGCATCCTCTCAGGATGTAAAAAAGATTAGAATAAAAGATTTAGGGGCTTTTAAAAAAGAAGGGTTTTATCCTGAAAAATTAGTCATTGCCGTCTCTGGTATGTATGAGAAAGATTCCATGGTAGCAACCCTCAACCAATTTATTGAGGACTTAAAAAGTGCCTTTGATTCTACAGAAGCCCAAGCCCCTGAGTTTAAAGAGAGCCATCAACCCGGTGTTTACATTGTTGACAAGGAGTTTTCTCAAGCCACAGTTAAAGTGGGCTTCCCTGGGTTACAACGCCCTCACCCTGACTATTATAAACTCACCCTAGCTAGTTATATTTTTGGTGCAGGAGGCTTTACCTCTAAGTTGACTGCTAAGGTACGTTCAGAAAAGGGATTAGCTTATACCGTCCGTAGTTTTACAGAAAGCAACTACCTACACACTGGAACTGTTGGCTTTTACCTCCAAACTAAAGTGACCACTACTGGACAAGCCATTTCTCTGTGCTTTGAAGAAATGGAAAAGCTCAATCAAAATGGTATTACTCAAGCAGAATTAGAAAGAGCAAAAAAAGGTCTCGTTCAAAGCCTCCCTTCTATGTTTAGCTCTCCTGCTTCTACTGCTCGTATTTTTGCCCAAAGTGAAGTTTGGAACCGAGAAGCCGATCATTTTATCAACTATCCCAAAATCATTGAATCCCTGACTCTTAAAGAGGTGAATGAAGCCTTTAGCCGTTACTTTAAGCCCGAATTAGCACGTATCGTCATTGTAGGAGAGTTAGACAAAATAACCTCTCAAATACCAGAATCAGGCCACCCTACATTTATCCAAAAATCCATCATTAATATAAAACCCAAAGAGCTTGAGGCTAACCTTTAGCTCTCCAACACCTTATTAAAGGAAACTAGTCAGTCAAATTCTTTAATTTATAGTCTTATTTTTTTAAATTTAGCTTCTTATGAGAAAATCTATGTCCTCTAGCTCAAACTTTTGGTACCATGTTAAAGATGAATAAAGTGCCACTCATATTTATTATTCTCAATCTGACAGTTATTCACAGCTTTGGGTTTAGAAGACAAAAGGAATATTGTAGCCTGATGGCTAAATGCCATTTGGAATATTCAAAAGAGACTTGCCCCGACTCCCTGATTACAGGAGCTAAAAAAGTAAAGTACACTCCTGAGAAGTGTACTGAATTAAAAGATCTCATTACTAACGGCATCGACCCCAATGACCCCACTGGCCACCTTCTCATTGGCTTTATGGGGCAACGGTATCGAGTGGACTATCAAATTAAAGACAGTTTATCCATTGATCAAAAATCATTTGAATATTTACTAGATAATATTCCTTTAGCGGCCAATGTGGTCAATACCTTTCAAGAGACAGAATATTGGGCAGAGTACCTAGATGGAGACCGGAAAAAATATTGGAAAGGAAACAATGGAGGAAACCTCAGTGGAGAAGCCGAACTTATTGGAGGAGGAATCCCTACTAAAAACTTAACTTACTTTGGATTTGGTGTCGTTAAAGTCATGCGATGGAAGCTACGAGGACGTGTTCTCTTTAGCTATAAGTACTACATTAGCCCAAGTCATAAAATCAATTATCACCTCCATGTCATTGTCTTTCCTGGAGGCTCTTTTGTAAATGCAATTATGAATATGGGACTTTTTAAGAGAGTGGTTCGCAACAAAATTAAAGATGTCTTTATGGATATTACTCATTCTGCAGAGGACCTAAAAAAGACATCCTATGAAGACATTCTCAAAAAAAGAAAATGGACTGATAAAGAAAAAGAATGGTTAAAAGAACTTAAATCGTTTAAATAAAGCCTCAAATCCAAGCGTTTACTTCATCGCATAAACTCTCAACTGATCTCCATAGCCTCTTTTATATAAAGTCGGAAGAAACCGCCAAAGCAACCGTTCTAACCCTCTTTGCAATGTACTCTTAGCCGAGGGGACTTCATCTCTTTCGTCTTCAATCACCGATCGCAACGACAAGGACTGTAACCATTGCTCCCTTAAACTCAAATTTAAATTAATTTGATTATGACGATTCGTCCGCTCCTTCCACAGAGAGCGACCAGAAGTACAACACCTTATCTGAGAAAATCCACAAGACTTTAGTAAGTGAGTAAGTGATTTTACATTATAATATGAAATATGCTGAGAAGGAATGTAATAAAACCAACGATTCCCTAATATTTTCCGATACAAACTATTATAATTAGGAGTCGAAAGTACCAATTGTCCCCCGCTCTCTAAATGCTCGTGACACCAACGTATCATTTTTTCTGGTTGAGTAAGATGCTCTATGACCTCCCATATGCTAATCACGGAATAAGTCCTATCCGACTTAAATTCATAGATATCTTGACTAGATACCTTTAAGTTAAGACGCTCTCTCGCCCACTGAGATTGCTTTGTAGATAACTCAACTCCCTCTACTTTTTGAAACTCGTGTTGTGCCACACTTAAAAAATGGCCCCAACCACAACCAATATCAAGCAAAGACTCAACTTTTATCTTTTCTGGATAAAACATCTCCGCCTTCATGGTTGCAAATCTAGATTCCATGTAAGCTTTTAACTGCCCCCCTCTCTCAATTGATAATTGCCCTTCGTTATCTGCATATAACATACTCAAGGTTTCATCAGACAACCGAGGAGATAAAAAAACATGCTGGCAACACTGACAAACAAATAATTGAGCAGGCTCAAGATTTTCTAAGAATTTTATTTTAAAAGAGGAGCAATTATTACACTCATTAACTTCAGTAAGAAACTTTTTAGGATTTTCAGGTAACACCCTATCCCAAAATTTGCGATTACTATACCCAAGCTCTGCTATATCTTTTGTTTTGATTTTCCCCACTTGATAATCATCTTAAAAAGAAAATGCTAATTCTAGTGAAATTCTAACTTATTCCCTCAATCATGCCACTAATCCTTTTACATGCTAGGTAGACGCCAATCAGAGTCCGTTTTTTTCCTCACGCTTCACGTACTCACTCTCAACTTGAGGGCTAAAACCTCTTACAAATGAAATACTGACTGGACGTCCACCATGCGAGTATTACCTTCAGCAGACAAATTTTATCATAAGTAGCTTTACTGCACTTACTCTCTTTTAGACGACACGAGTTCTAATTTGGTAACATTTTTTTTGCAATTTAATGCATTAATATAATTTTTTAGTTTTTTGCTTTTCTAGGGTTTGCAAGCCTAAAAGGTAAATCTAACGCACAAGAAGGTGACGAAGAGGCGCCACCTGATACTCTACCAATGAAGGCGAACTGGGTTTTAAATATTTATCAATAACCTGAACCCCCTGAATAGCTACTGCCTTTCCATTACTCTGAACTTTTACCACAATAGCCTCAGAGCGTTCACCCACAAAAAATTGTGATTGAATAGAAAGCATCTGTGTTCTCGTTACATTATCACTATTAAAATAAACCCCTTTAAATGAGAGGTAAGAAGGCTCAGAGTATACCTCAGAAAATGGAGGAAAAAGAACTTCGATACTTAAAGAATCTCCTTCTTTAATAGGAAAGTAAAAACGAATGTTCTTTTTATTTGAGGAAGCATTATAAACATAAAACTCATATTGTTTGGAACTTAACGCCACGCCTGAGTTGACAAAAGTCCCTTGAACATGATGTCCACCCGTTATTATATCACCTGTATGCCAAGTGAATTTTATAGGTAAGCTATCTCTTACATACCCCTTTAGCTTTCCCTTTTTTCCTTTCCCTTTTTTTAACGACACACGACCTTCCACGCTTACCTTATCACTTAAGGAACTTAATTCTTTATTCCCTGACTTTAACATAAGAGAATCTTCTAGCCCAAAAGCCACCGACTCTTTCTGTCCAAAATGCATCCAAGTAGAAGTATTTTTAGATAAATACACAAGCCCCCCTTTGGGCACTAAGTAATCACCAACGTCAAAAAAGATACATTCCATCTTTTGCTGAACCACAGTATCGTTTCCCCAATGGTCAATTATTTTAGCTTCTAAATCATACTCTCCAACCCCTTCTGGAATCCAAGTAAAATCAAAAGGTCTCTTATCCAGTGATTTAATAAGGGAGTCATTTACCCTAAATTCAATCTTCCCTGTATTAGCTGTAGGCTTAACCGATACTTTTACCTCTTTATGTAACAATACATGGGGAATATCCCTAAAAGGTTTATCATTCCAAGCCCTCATATTTCCTTCCACTCTATACTCAATTATTTGTTCATCAAAATTTAATACTGTTTCTTTTTGAAGGCCTTCTACGCTTACTTTGTAATCTCCGGGGTGTAACACATAAGACTCCGTTTCTCTAGGGATTTTTACACGATACTTCCCTTTTGGATTATTTAATGTATCGGAATAAAGCTCTTGTATTTTTCCACTTGGTTTCAGTCGATAGACTTTTAAAACATAGGCGTCATAAGCGTTATCAAATTTCTTCACCATTACATCCAAAGGAGAACCATATCCTTTATTCTCACTTTCTTTATCATAGTTTACTTTCAGCACAGGAGCAGGGGGAGTCACCTTTACTTTTACACGATATAATTCATTATAAGTATACTGTTTTTTCCCCTTCTTCATTTTGGCATAGATTACATAAAACTCATTACCAACCGAATGAGCATCTTTTGAATCTTCCTTTTTTACAGAAATAATTTTTGGGTAACCTATCCAGGCCCCTCCCCTATTGGCTCGTGTTCTTTGCTGATCAATAAGCTTAGCCTTTCCCCAATGAACCCCATCTTTAGAAGAGACAATCATTAGCTTACTACTTTTTGAAGTACTTTTTGTGTATAACAAATAATATCTTTTGGTAACTGTCGAGTAAGTCGCACTTGTATGTAAATCATCAAAATTACGATGGTATTTGATGACCGAACTCCCTACCCCCGTCAATCCAGCCTGATTCCACTTTCCTTTGTAATACTTTTTCCATTCAACCACTTTATTCTTTTTTGCAGCAGCCACAACATCTTTAACCAAAGCACGAGCCACTCCCACTCGATGATGATCCTTGATACTCACATATTCAGAAAAGTAAATATAAAAGTAGCCATCCTTAATAACATAAGGAGTTCCTCCAATATTATCTAACCCTTTTCCGAAAATAGGTTTATTTCCATTACCTTCCTGTAAGTGAGTTTTAAAGGTATTGAGGATATGCCCACAATACCGCCACTGACGGCCGCCGTCTTTACTATAAGCGATGCCTATCCTATAACGGTTAAAATGATTGACATTTTCAATATGCCCAGGGTTATTAAAATCTTCGAGGTGTACAAAACCAATAAGTTCATTGGGCCGAGAAGAATTGGGAACATAAATACTTTCGATGTATAAGTGATCATTTTTAGGATCAGCTCCATGGGGATAAAACCCTAGTGAATTCTTCTGCCATAAATTCTTTGCTTTTTTTGCCCATATAAATTTTTTGTACGGTTTTTTTATAGTGCCATTATATTTTATCATGCCTGTATGATCATTGTAATAGCTGTCAAACGTACCATTCGACTTCTTTAAAGTAGGCAAAACTCCACCTAAAACCATTCGGGTAAATTGTGTCTTTACAGGCTTTGCAGTACAAGTATATTCATTACTTTGAGTACAAGTCTTTTTTTCTGATAAATGTTTTAATCGATAGAGCCTAGTCGGTGAGCTCACTTCTATTTCTTTCACCGATGAAAGCACATGAGTTGCAATCAGAAGACACAGGATGCAAGTCCATTGATTTACTTTTAACATTGTCGACCGTTTATCGTAGAATGACAGCGTTCAATTTATTCGTCGCATAATTCTTAACCCCATTAAAATCGATTTGTCCTTTTTTAGCAGGGGAATAAAAGACCTCAACAACTGAACCCGTACTTTTTGCCATCAACAATGCACTAATGATGTTGTTATTCATCATACGAGTCCCATTTTCTACCCATAAATTAATGGAAGAACAATTTGCTGTTTTTAGTTGCACAATCACATACTTTTCCCACGCATTTAAAAAGGTAATAGTTCCCTTGGATTCATAATAATCCTTAGATTTCTCATCATAACAATCCGCTCCAGAATGATTAGAGCTAGGAGTCCCTGCTCTTAGTGGATTTACAAAGCATAAAAATAACAGCGCAATACTCAAAAGGTTTCTCATTTTTTCGTTCTTTCTTTGGTTAAAAAACATTTGCTCACCATTGTCAAACTCACCTTAACTATTTTTAGGGAAGTTCCCAAGATCTAAGAAAAAATACACCCATTATTTTATTTTTATCTGCCTTTTATACTCAAATTTCAGAGAATTCACTCAAAAACTCATTTTGTGACTATCTCCTATCTATTAGTTAGATTTCTCCCTTATGAAAAAAAACGATGATCCGAAAGTGCTTTATTCAAAAAATCAATCTACTGACTCACTGATTCAACTCTTTCAAGACAAACTTACTCCCGAACGCAAAGAACGGCTTGATGCCATTATTGCCAACCGATCCCGACATTTCACTCTCGTTCTCGAGGATTTAAAAGATCCCCATAATATCAGTGCTGTGATTCGAACGTCAGAGGTTTTTGGTTTTCAGGACGTGCATATTATTGAAGAACTCAATGCCTACAGTGTTTCTAAACAGATTCTAAAGGGAAGCTTTAAATGGCTATCCCTCATGCGCTATAAATCACGGTTACGATGCATGCAAAATCTACGCGAAAAAGGCTATCAAATAGCCGTGGCCTCAACAAATACACAGACTCCTTTACGAGAAGTTGACTTTTCAAAACCCACGGCCTTTTATATGGGCTCAGAATCCTTAGGCAATCACCCCGAAACCCTAAAACAAGCGGATGTTCATTTTTTCATTCCCCAATACGGTGTGACAGAAAGTATGAATGTTTCTGTCTGCGCAGGAGTACTAATGTCTACTTTGCGCAATTGGATGGAAGATTCTAAAAAAGATTATGGTCTGAGTGACAGTGAAATCAAAACCCTCCGTGGTGACTTTTATCAACGAAGTGTTTTAGGAGTAGAGGTCAATTCTCCACTTTCATTTGTGGAGTAATCCTAACCTTCTTTTACATCCAAAAAAAAATCACAATTTCCTCTATCTATCACTAATAAACAAGTAATACTTTCCAATTAAAAGTATTACAATTAAATAATTATGTAATTTTATTTATTTCATACTCATTCACTTTTAAGAATACTATAAAGAAATTATATTTTTA
>CAZLBO010000108.1:0-7280 GCA_964557725.1 uncultured Bifidobacteriales bacterium
TGAAGTAATGGCTTGACAGGAAACACAGTTGCTGGCACCAAATGGGGACAGGGACAACCCCAGATCAATCAAAAATTGCCAAATAGACCAAGTATTCCTATTCTACCAGCTAACTCTATTGGGTAAGCTATGAAAGAATTTGAGATAACAATTATTGGTGGGGGGCATGCAGGGATTGAAGCTGCTTATGCCGCTGCAAAATTAGGTGTAAATACTGCGCTGATCAGCATGGAGGCGGAGGCTATCGGTCGGATGTCCTGTAATCCAGCTATTGGAGGGGTTGCAAAGGGACAATTAGTCCGTGATATTGATGCCTTAGGTGGTGTGATGGGAGTGGTGGCTGATAAAGCTGGTATTCAGTTTAGAATGCTGAACTCTTCTAAAGGCCCAGCTGTTTGGGGGCCTCGTGCTCAAATGGACATGGCGATGTACTCTCAATGTACCCAAGATATTCTCAAGAAGTTCAAAAATTTAACCATACTTTCTGGAGAGGTCGATCATCTAAAACCTTTGAGGGCTGAAAAGGGCTTTGAGCTGGTCGTTCACACAAAAGAGGGAACGATAGACTCTTATCAAAGTCAAAAGGTAATCATTACTTCGGGTACTTTTTTAGGCGGAGTCATGTACACGGGGCTTTCTGCAGAAGAAGGAGGGCGAGTGGGAGAAGCCGCCGCCAAGCAATTAGCGGTTTGTTTAAAAGATTTGGGGTTAAAAACTCGCCGTCTTAAAACAGGTACCCCTGCTAGACTTAATAAAGATACGATTGATTTCTCTCTGTGCACAGAACAGCCGGGGGATAATGAGCCATACCCATTTTCCTTTAGAACAGAACAGCCTTTACGAAACGATCAGGTATGCTGGATTACCCATACAAAAAGAGAGACCCATGATATTTTGCGGACAGGTTTTTCTGAAAGCCCCATGTTCACGGGAAAGATAGAAGGGGTAGGGCCACGGTATTGCCCCAGTATCGAAGATAAAATTGATCGGTTTTCAGAGAAAGAAAGCCACCAGCTTTTTTTAGAGCCCGAAGGATTAAATAGTAATCGAATTTATGTGAATGGGTTCTCATCAAGTCTGCCCTTTAAAATTCAAGAACAAGCCTTACAAACTATTACAGGGCTTGAAAATTGTGAGATATTACAATGTGGGTATGCGGTTGAATACGACGCCATTGATGCGACTCAATTACATCCTACTTATGAATGTAAGGATATTGAAAACCTTTACTTCGCAGGGCAGGTCAACGGAACATCGGGGTATGAAGAAGCAGCTGCTCAAGGGTTAATGGCAGGGATTAATGCTGTTCACGCATTAAGGGAAAAGGAACCTTTTATTCTTTCTCGTGCAGAATCATATATTGGGGTTTTGACCGATGACTTAGTGACACAGGAGTCTTTGGAACCTTATCGTATGTTTACTTCTCGTGCAGAGTATCGGTTATTTTTGAGACAAGACAATGCAGAAACCCGACTTTTAGAAAAGGGCTATGAGTTAGGCTTGGTAGATAAGAATGTTTATGATAAGTATTTGAAAAGAAAAGAAGCCCTGGCTTTATTAAAAGAAGACTTAGAAAAAACCAAAATTAAGCCGGTACAAATAAATTCTTATTTTGAAGAGAGAAATCAAAAACCGTTGAAAGAAGGGGAGAAGGCCATTCAGCTTTTACGAAGGCCAGAAGTAGATTTGTTTACACTTCAAGATTTTCTACCCCATCGAAAAGAAAAGTTAACGAAGAAAGTACTTCTTACTTTAGAATCAGAGATTAAATATGCAGGGTTTTTAGAAAGACAAGAAGGTGAGATCAAACGTACAGAAAAGTTGGGGCACTTGAGAATTCCCAAGGGTTTTGATTATTCTTGCGCTCTTTCAATGAGCATTGAATCTCGACAGAAATTGGAAAAAAATAGACCGATGACGGTGGGAAATGCCTCTCGAATTTCAGGGGTTTCTCCTTCGGATATTTCGGGGTTGATTTTTCACATCAATAAAAGGCGAGAAAACAAGGAATAGAAGTTTTTAGATAATTTATGTAACTTGCTTTTACAAAAGGCTTTACGACTAGTTTATGTGTTTGAAATGCTCTTTTTCCTTCCAAGAGAAGATAAAATGATTTGGGTGTAGACTTGAAAGGGTAAATAATTTACTTTAAGATTAAATTGAAACAGGGGGAGCTCTGGGTTATTGACTTCTCGCGGCATTTAGTCAATATTTCAGCCCCCTGTTTTATTAATCACCTTAATTTCTAGGCCGACAGAAAAAAATGACCAGAAAGGTCCTTGATAGGTGAAAAGTAGCTTCAAAATAATCCCTTCCTTACAAGCAGTGTTATTTGCTTTGGTGTTTGGACCTGTGGTCGCCTTTTTTGATTCTAGAGAAGGGAAGGAAAATTCTTGGAGTCAAAAATTTAATTCCTTTGGAAAGCTTCCTTTGGGGATAGGTTATTACCTTTTGTTATTTGTTATGCCTATTCACTGGGGCTTTCTCTTTTTTTTCCATTTTTCTATTAGCAGTTTAAGTGCATTTGTTAAAAATAAAAAAGGAATTGGTGACTGGGCTTTTGAAAGGAGAGAAGGGCTTCCCTATATACATAGCTTAACTTCATTATCACTTTTAGTTTTACCTCTGATCTATGTGGTTTCTTTAGTACAGAATTTATCTTCTCTAGTAGAAAACTCTGTTCAAGCTCCAAGCAGTGTTTTTCAATCGGGCTTTATATACATTTTATTGAGTTACCCGATACTTTTGTTGGTAAGTGTTTTTCTTTGGAAAAAGAAAATCCATTTTTCGACGACAAATTTAGTGCACTTTTATTTAGGGGTATTTGTTCTTCTTTTTATTCCCTTTGTTTTTTACAAGTTTTATGCGTTTAGTATAGATACTTCGGCGCTTCTTTGGGAATACCCATGGTTTTTTGATTTCTCCACTGAAAAATGGTTTCGACAAGGTGTAAAGTATCTCTTTCGGGGAGCAATATTTTTGTATTTGTTGCCCTACTTATGGACAAGCCCTCAGTTAACTATTTTTCTGAAGCGATCATTTAATAGTGCTATGTATTTATTTTGGCTAGCACTTAACATGCTTGTTTATACAGGAGAGGGGAATATTGCTTTGTCTGCGGTGCGAAAATGGGCTTACCAGTCTCATCAGTATTCGCTTTATCAAAACTTGGCTTCTTTTCAGTTAAAACAAACTCCTTCGGCATTTGTTAACAAAAACATATACAGTACTTTAGCCGAGCTACAGTATCAGTTAGGGAAAAAAGAAGAAGCAACAAGTACTTGGAATGCCTATTTAAAACAGTTTAAAGACAAAGAGTACATGGGAGGAGTGACAGAAAATGTAAATCACATTCTCAACCATTTAAAAATAAACTTAAAAGGGGACGCTAAGGAATCGGTATTGCTAGATGTTCCTGTTGTGGTGTATCGGAGAGATTTTGATCTTGATTGGTATGGTGCTTTAAGTGCTGTGGCCTATCAGCTTCAAAAAAAGAACCCCTTAACGGATAACAAATTAAAAGAATTGTTGGATGGATTATCCTATTTAATAAATGAAGAAGATTTACAGATGAGTATTCCGACCATCGGCAATATCCCTGTATTGTTGCCTGTTTTAAGTCGCCTTAAAGTAAAATCTTGTGCTGTTTTTATGGAAAAGAAGTTGATGATTACTTCTTTAAAAAAGGGGACCATCCCTTTGATCTACAGTAATAATACTTGGATTCCTATTGTAGGATATGACGCTCAAAGAGAGGGCTTTTTGTATTATGATTATTCGGGGCTTACGGAAGAGCAATCAGGTCAGGAAAAAATGGACTTTAAGGCTATTTTTGAAGCCCGTCAACATAATTACAAAGAGCATTTAGAAGATCGTTTTTCTTTTATAAGATTTGTCTCCGATAAAAAATTAATGCAAAATATTTTGAATTATGGTGGTGTTGGTGTTCTCGTGGGAGATACTAGTTTTATTAACCCACTTAATGCAGAGGCTGCGTATGAGGTTGAAAAGGGAGATGTTTACTATCAGTCTCAAAATAATTTTGTGTTAGCCGCTCAAAGTTATAAAAAGGCTTATCAACTCTTTCCTCATTGGGTCAGCTTAGAGCGAATGGTTTCTCTAAAAAAATATTACCAGAAAAAAAACAAAAAGAAAAGTGTCGAAGCTTGGTATATGCTTAAAGGGGTTTATGGAGGGCTTGAGTTCCCCGAATGGTACAGGGATTTAGCTCTTTCCGACTCGTTAGAGAATCAAGTAAAATCAAGAATTAGAAGTGGGCAATCAGGCCTTATTATTTTAGAAGAATGGGTAACAAGGCCTTTAGTAAGAAGCCGAGCGCAAAAAGATTCGCTTTTAACTTCGTATAAAGTACTAAGTAAAAGTGCTCCATATAATCGGAATTATATAGATACTCTTGCTAGAGTGTTTAAAGAAGTAGGGAATTATTCGAAAAGTGAGCAGTACTATAAACGTTTGTTAAAACTATATCCTGTAAAAAATAATCGGGTAGCCTTGGAGTTAGCATGGGTGTTATTACTTAAAGGTGAAAAAGGTGAGATTTCCGATTGGTTAGTCACAGAACAAAAGGCTATAGATTATTCTCGTTACTTTACTTTAAAAGGTGCGAGCTTACTTTATTTAGGTAAAAAAAATAAAGCCAAAGATGCTTTATTAGAGAGTTTAAAGAGTGATAAAACCATAGGAGAAACCCATGAGCTATTGGCCTTGTATTATGAGCAAATGAATCAACCCACTCCACGTGATTTACATTTGAAATGGGCTTCTCGTTGTAAAGGGTTGAAAGAGTTGAAAGGGTTGGATGTAAAATGAAAGAGGAAGTGAACGGAAAGATACCCCTCAATTTAACCCTTTTGTGGTTTTTAACTGGCCCCTGTATTGCCTTGCCTTATTTATCCTTCCGAATGCCAAAAAAGTCATTGTTTCTGTTGATTGGCTTGAGTGTAATTCCTTTTGTGGCTTTGTTTTTATGGAGTTGGAATGCTACTTACTTCAGTTTAGCCTTTTTGTTATATAATGGAATGAGCTTAAAATGGTTTTCCGTTGTGGGGAGAGCGAGCCGTATAAGAGTTCCCTCTGTCACATGGGCGGAAAGATTAAAAAATGGGGGAGCCCTTTTTGTAGTGGGTTTACCTATTTCCTTTGTTGTCGTAGGGGCTGAACGTTGGATATCGGATGCTTTGATGAGTTCCTTAATGCAGGTTAACTTCTCAATTGATTCCATTAAAGTCGATTATTTTACAGGAGTGGGTAAGTTTTCTGTATTGGTTATTTGTTTGTCCATTTTTTTAGGTCAGTATAAATTAAAGTGGTCTTTAGAAAAAAGAGTGCTGGTGCTTGTTTTAGCAGGGGGAATAAGTATTCTCTTTGAACAATTACAAAATATTTTGTTACTCGCCCCTGAACAGCAAATTGTAATGGCAAACCTTTACCCTAGTTGGGTTGCAACAATGCGAAGCAGTTTGTTTCTTTTTATATATGTGTTTTTTACCTCTGTCTTAATACAAGAAGTTTTGTTTTCGCCATCAGTAAGCAAGGCACTGGGCGTTTTTGTTAGGGGAAGCCTTTCGCTTGTCATGATGCTAATAGGTACTTCTCTTATATCGGGGATGTCCCCTTATTATATGATGTTAGCCGCTAGGCAATATGAAAAATATGGTTATGTTGAATCGGCTCGTTATTGGTATTCTCACACCTTTCATTGGGTGCAGTCAGAGGAATTGAAATCATATTTAGCTTTTCATATAGGTCTTTTAGCAAAGAAGAATAATGAAAACCAAGCCGCAAAAGAAATGTTTAGTAATGTCACTTCACGTTATTCTGCATTACCTGATTTAGCCGAAAAAGCAAGAATTTTTAGGGATAACTTAATTTCTCTTGAAGATAAAGAATACAAGCGAGTCGTCATACCAGGGGTAGAAGCAAGGACAGAATACAAATCGGCTTATTGTGTTCCTAACTCCTTGGGCTTGGTTCTCAATTATTGGGGAGATAAAGTAGGCGCTAAAAGTATTGGGGAACAAATCACTAATTTAGAGGCTGGGAGTTTTATTACTGATGAGGCATTTTTTACAGAATCAAGAGGCCTTTCTCATACCGTTATTCCCTTTGCAAAAAGAGAAGAGGTTAAGAGGCTAATTGATCAGGGGATTCCGGTTTTAGCATTTATACCTGGGCATGTGTTAGCCATTTTTGGTTACGATGAGGCCCTAGAGACTTTTGTAACTTACGATGTGGCTACTCACGATATCTGGGATGAGCGAAGTTGGAGTGAGTTTGATGAACAGTGGAATAAAAGTCATAATTTAATTGCTGTGGTATTACCGTTAGAAAAATCCTCTTTGGTAGAAAATATTTTTGGGAAAGAAGTGAGGGGAATAAGTGAGGATTATCTACAATATTTAATCTATACCTTAGCCAATAAATCATCAGAAGAAAAACTCAATAATCTTGAGAATATACATCACAATAAAGTATTTTTTGCCCATTGGGAGTACAATCAGTTAACAGGTAATGTATTGAATCATATAAAGAGTGATAGCTTACCTCAAGCCTACCTCCTTAAATATGGGGTGGAAGAAGCCGTTATTTTAAAATACCTCTTTTCTTTAATCAATCAAGAAAAGTATAGGGAAGTGGTTGGTTTTTTACAAAAGTATCAGGGTTATTATTCACTTTCAAATGCTTTGATTAATATTTTAGCGGGGGCATGGTTAAAATTAAAAGAAGATGAAAAAGCGATAAGGCTTTTAGTTTCCCATCAGCAGTTTCCCCAGTATGAATCTTATATCATAGAGTATTTATTAAAAAATAAAGTCGTAAGAAGCCGTTCGCATTTAGCGTTGCCCTTGAGTATTCAATTACTTTCGCAATCCGCTTTTGCATTAAATGAGGGTTCTTCGGCTCAATTAGCTTATGAAGTATGGAGCCAGAATCATTCTCAATCCTCAAATGCAATGGAGTCTCTAAAGTTTATCTATGAATATTTAATGAATTGGAATAGGTTTGACGTTGTAGCCATTAAGGAGATGCGAGAAGCATTTGAACGCGTCAAGTTTAATACTGTTAATTCAGAAGAACGCAAAAAATGGCTAAGACGAGTGGTGACTTTTGAAGCAAACTTGATGAAGCACAGGAGTTAATGGTGGGCAAACTATTTTATTTATTTCAAGGTCTCTTGTTTTTGGCTGTGGTTCTTTTTTTTAGTGCATGTGCAGGTACTCCACCAATGTCAGAGGCGGAAAAGCAGAAGGAATTAAAAG
>CAZLBO010000109.1:0-7279 GCA_964557725.1 uncultured Bifidobacteriales bacterium
TTTTTTACTAAAAAAGGTGGAAACCTCCGAAGCATAAGGCCTTAAAAACAATTGAAAAATTTCTTCTGCCACTTCTTCTTCAGGATAGATAACCATATCAATCCCCAAATCATAAGGCGTAAGAAGAGAAGGATCCGTAAAGCAACCCGACCGCCTAATTCGAGCAATCTTCTTTTTAGCCCCTAATTTATCTGCCAGTTGACACGACATAATATTAACAGAATCGGAGCTTGTTACCGCAATCACTAAATCGGCCTCCCCCACACGTGCTTGCCGCAAGGCTTCCACAGAGGTGCCATCTCCTACAATGGTAATAATATCCAAATTCTCTTCTGCCATTCTCAAATGACTACTATTACAATCAATTAAAAAAAGATCGTGACCTTCCTCATCCTGAGAGAGCTTTTCCGCCAAGCTCACCCCTATGGTTCCCGCTCCTATGATGACTATTCTCATGACTCTCCTTTATAATTCCTAATTTCATCTCTCAATTTAGCCGCTGCCTCAAAATCAAGATTATCCGCGGCTTCTCGCATTCTTTTTTCTAATTCTTCAATTGAAACAGGTTGGTAATTTGAAACTTTTTCGCCTACAGCCAAACTCGATTCCAACTCTTGTTCCAAATCTTTTTCATGATTACCTTCATCTGACATCACTTTAATGGTTTCATGAATTTCTTTAATAATAGTCCGAGGAGTAATGGAATGTTCCTTGTTATACTCTTCTTGTACCCTTCTTCGTCCTCTCGTCTCATCCAAAGCAGCTTGCATACTGCCCGTTACTCTATCCGCATAGAGTATTACTTTGCCCTCTGCATTACGAGCCGCACGCCCCATTATTTGAATCAAAGTTCTTCTGTTTCTTAAAAAGCCCTCCTTATCCGCATCCAAAATAACGACTAAAGAAACTTCAGGTAAATCTAAGCCTTCTCTTAATAAGTTAATCCCTACCAATACATCAATTTCACCAATTCTCAGTAAATTAAGAATCTCCGTTCTTTTTAAAGTTTCGGTATCCGAATGCATGTAAAGACAGTTAACCCCTGCGCCTTTTAGATAATCAGTTAAATCTTCCGCACTCTTTTTAGTCAATGTCAATACAAGGATTCTTTCTTTAACCTTTTTAGAAACTCTTAAATGAATCTCATGTAAAATATCATCAATTTGTCCTTTTACAGGACGTACTTCTACGTTGGGGTCTAATAACCCTGTAGGTCGTACTACCTGCTCGATAACCACTCCCCCCGAAACCTCTAATTCATAATCATTAGGAGTGGCGGAGACAAACAAAGTACGGGGCATCTTCTCTGTAAATTCGCTAAAGTTAAGCGGCCTATTATCCATGGCACACGGCAAGCGAAAACCATAATTAACTAAATTCTCTTTCCGTGCTCTATCCCCCCCATACATAGCACGCACTTGGGGCATAGTCGCATGGGATTCATCTATAATCAGTAAAAAATCATCTAAGCCAAAAAAGTCCATTAAGGTATGCGGAGGGGTGCCTGCTTCTCTGTCTTCAATAATTCGAGAATAATTCTCTATCCCCGAGCAAAAACCCGTTTCCGAAATCATCTCCATATCGTATTGTGTTCGAGACTGTATGCGCTGCAACTCAACCAGCTTATTTTCTCTTTCAAAAACTTTGATCTGCTCCCACATCTCCGATTTAATATCTCGTACGACTCTATCCATTTTATCTTCATTGGTCACAAAATGTCTCGCAGGGTAAATCATTACATTCTCTAATTCCTGTAGTAATTCTCCCGTCAATAATTCGACTCGGCTTAACCGCTCAATTTCATCTCCAAACATTTCGATACGAATGGCATAATCATCATAGGCAGGACGCACTTCAATCACATCCCCTCTCACCCTAAAAGTAGCTCTTTTAAACTCATAGTCATTGCGAGAATAATGAATATCAATCAGGGAACGGAGCATCTCGTCTCTATCTAATTCATCCCCTACCTTAATTTCAACCATCATCGCTTGATACTCTTTAGGAGAACCTAAACCATAGATACAGGATACGGAAGACACAACAATAACATCTTTGCGAGACATCAAAGAAGCCGTTGTTCTCAAACGCAGTTTTTCAATTTCTTCATTGATACTTGAATCTTTTTCAATAAAAGTATCCGTAGTAGGCATATACGCTTCTGGTTGGTAATAGTCATAATAACTCACAAAATACTCTACAGCATTTTTGGGAAAAAAGGACTTAAACTCCTGATATAATTGTGCCACAAGGGTTTTATTATGAGAGATAATCAAGGTGGGTAAATTCAATTCTTGAATCACATTTGCCACCGTAAAAGTTTTACCGGAACCTGTAACCCCTAATAGGGTCTGGTATTTTAAATTTTCCCGAAAACCTTGTATCGCACTCTCAATGGCCTGCGGTTGATCACCAGCAGGTTGGTACTTTGACTGTAACTGAAAAACAGAAGGTGACAAAAGATAACCTTGAGATTGTTTTTATCTAACTAGTAAGATTTCACCTTAAAAATTAAGAAACAGCCCTTAACAAACGTGCGGCATTTTGTGCTTCCAAATTTTTGCCATAAAACTTTATCAATGAAAGACATTTTTCTTTCACCTTTTCATTATTTTCAGATTTCTTATAAAGTAAAGCCAGTTTCCAAAGAACATTGGGAACCGCAACACTTAAATCCGAAGCAAATCGGTCTTGATCGGTCTTTTTCATAAAAGTTTGAATAAATGTCTCATAAGAAGCAATCGCCGACTGATCCTCTCCTAATTGCATATAAGAAGCGCCAATTCCGTGCTGTGCCCCTGAATAAAGTAAATTTACGTCCGAAGCAAGCTCTACAACCTTTTTATAAGCCGTAAGAGATTCATTGTATTTTCCCAAGTTATATTGAGCTTGACCCAAAAGAAGGTTGGCTTTGGCCGACACTATTTTTGCATGGGGAGAGGCTAATAAATCATTGATAAAAATAATTGCTGAGTCATTTTGCTTTCTCGTCATGTAGACATAAGCTTGACCTAAGTCTTTATTTTCATTAATGTTAGACTGTTTACTATCATTAGAAAACTTATTTATGCCTCCAAATATCGCAGCAAAAATAACAACTGCCACCACGCCCCACTTAGCGTACTGCAACATATTTTCAGTGTCAAAGGCTACTTCTGTATTCTCATTCGCTTTTTTGTTCTTTTCTATTTCAGCCATTATTTCCGCTTTCCCAATATTTTAAGGTAAATGTAAATAAGGGTATTTTTGCGGTCAACGACTCCTTTGTGATATAATTGTTTACACTATGGAAAATATCAAAAAAAATGAGCCCTCACAGAAAATTGCCCTGACTCGAGAACTCATGTCCAACACTCTTGTCAATGAGGTGGTACGGGTCATGCTTTCCTCCCCCACCCTAAAAAAGGCCATTGATTCCTATTTTTTAGGGATTATGGAGATAACCAAGCTCAAAAAAGTAGGCCTTTTTAAAATTGACCCCCAATCTATTTCTCTCAAAGCCGATGTCTGTATGGGCTTACCCCTCGAAAACCTCTTAAAATTAAATTTATCCCTCGATTTTATGAGTGGAGAGTACCCCGATGCTATCTTTCTCAATAAACATATTATTGTCGACCCCGTAGAAATGGATGATCCTTTTAGCCAAATTGATTGCAAAAGCTATGTCATGATGCCCATTGTCTCTCGCATCACCGAACATTGTTGGGAAAAAAGAAATTGTGGAAAAACAGAGTGTCCTTGTTATGAGGGGCATAACCCCTATTGTTGGAGTGTGGCAGGTGCCGCTTTAGATACAGAAGCAGAAACAGAAGATGAACGACGCATGGTGTGTATTAATTGCAGTCAATTTAAGGTGGAAGCCCTTTTATGGCTAGACACCTCTGATCTATCTGGTGGAGAAGTAATTAGCGGAGAGAGTATTGGACACCTTACAGGCTTAAACAGACACATGGGCATGTTAATAGAATCTTTTAAAATGTACGATAAATTATCTTATGCTAATGAAAAACTCGCAGACAATAATGAAGTCCTTCAATGTTTAAATAATGAACTTAAAAATACCCATGAAAAAATTGAACAAGAACTCGATCACGCCAAGTCCATTCAAAGCAGCCTTATCCCTACAGAATACCCAGGAAACTTGCATAAGGATGTTGCCGCGCGTTATATCCCCGAAGGAAAAGTAGGCGGAGATTATTACGATGTTTTTGTGATTGATGATCATCTATTGGGAATTATCATGGCCGATGTTTCTGGTCACGGCATTGCCGCCGCCTTAATTATGTCCATGTTTAAAGTTTTATTAAAAACATTTTCTCCCATGTTAAGAGACCCTATGGAAGTTTTACAAAAAATAAATGACACCTTTATCAAAGAAACGAATAGCACCAGTTTTGTCACCGTTTTTTATGCAACCTTTAATACAGAAACCCGGGAACTTTGTTATTCAAACGCAGGACACAACCCTCAAATATTATTGAATGGAGACCAACCCTTACAATGCCTCAATTCAAATGGAATGTTTGTGGGAATTTTAGAAGATGTCAACTTAGAAAAAGACACTCTTATTCTTGAATCCCCTGCTCGATTAGTGATGTATACAGATGGCATTACAGAAACAAAAAATAATGCAGGCGTCATGTTTGAGTTAGAGAATGTAACAGAATCTGTTTTGGCCACACAAGACAAGTCTTGCGCAGAGGCCATAGAGCATCTCATGACCAAGCTCAATACCTATCGAGAAGATCAAACGATTAAGGACGATGTAACTGCCTTAGTCATTGATTTATAGTCGTTTTGTTTTGAAAACCATTCATCCCAATTATTTCCCCAAAGAAATATGGAACTTCTTTCTTTTTCTCGTTGTACTCGGTCTTAGTGTCGAAATCCCCTTACGCATTACCTTTTTCCCTAACCCCTCTCCCACCCAGCTTTTAATCGACTGGGGCATTACCCTGCTTTTTGTAGTGGATATTTGTTTAGAATTTAAAACCTCCTTTTATCTCAAAAGAAGGTTGATTATTCAACCTCAAAAAATCAGCGTAAAATATTTAAAAACCTTTTTTATCTTTGACTGCTTGGCCGCTGTCCCTTGGGTATTTATCATCACTAGTCCTTGGGGAATCCTAACCCACTTTTTGAGAATGCTAAGGGTCTTTCGATCCCTGCGTGTTTTTTCCTCTCAAAGAATCAAATTGATTCACTCCACTTGGCAAAGTAAATTATCTATCCCTCCCATGATCTTTCGATTACTCGCCTTTATGTTTATCCTGCTTATTACGGCACATTGGATAGCCTGCGGTTGGATAAAATTAGGAGGAGTCCCAGGCGACTTTGATGCATTTTCCACCTATATACGGGGATACTATTGGACAGTGACCACTTTAACCACTGTGGGTTATGGAGACTTAACCCCTAACAATAACATGCAGTTTATTTTTACCATGGTGGTCGAAATATTAGGCGTAGGTGTTTATGCGTTTGTCATAGGTAACATCGCTAGTTTATTTGAACAAATGGATAGCAGCAAAGCAGAATATAAAAAGAGACTCCTTAAAATAAATACCCTGCTTGATTACAAAAAAATCCCCCGTCCCCTAAGCCTCAAGGTAAAACAATACTACGCCCATTTATGGGAAGGCAAACAAGGCATGGATGAGAGCGAAATTTTAAAGGAATTACCCAAATTTCTTAAAACCGAAATTTCACTCTTTCTCAATCGGGACATTTTAGAGAAGGTTCCTTTTCTCAAAAATGCAGAAGAATCTTTTATTCGAGAACTTGCCACTTCACTCCGACCACAATTTGCTATGCCAGGAGATTATATTATTTACAAAGGAGATGTTGCCGAGCGAATGTACTTTATCAGCGAAGGGGAGTTAAGTGTGATAAAGGGAACCCCCAAAAAACGAGTCGCTACACTCACGAGTGGAAACTTTTTTGGAGAAGCCTCTTTACTTAATGAAACAGGCCGAAATGCGGATATTGTAGCAAATACTTATAGCGAACTTTACGCCCTGAGTAAAAGAGATTTTCAAAGGGTTTTAAATAAGTACCCCAAATTCAAGCAACACATTAATGACACCATCCAACAACGACTATAAAAAAGTACCTACAAGTTTTTAAAACTCTACTTTTATATCAAATTCACCTAATAGCTCCCCTTGCTTTTGAAGAAAGGAATAATAATTAGTCGTGAAGGTAACCATACTCCTAAAATTCTGAAGACCAGAGATCTCTCTATTCTTTTTGGCTTTTAAAAACTCCTCAAAATTAATAAAGCCTTTTTTAAACAACCTTCTCGATTGCAAAACATTTTCTCTTGCAATAGATAAAGAATGACGCGTAGCTGTATACTGCTTGTAATTGATCTCTAATTGATTAATCGCTATCTCTAGCTCTTGCTTTACCTTTTGTTTTAGCGATTTTTTTCGATACTTTGATTCCTTAATGGTAATCACAAGTGGCATTAATTGATTTTTTCGATAAAATCTATCCACCACCATATTCATATTAATCCCTACACTCCAGGAGTTAAAGTCATTAGATTTTATTTTGGATACGGATTCACCATATTGACCATCTGTACCATATATATAGTAATTGGAGGTCAAATTAAGACTAGGCAGGGTACTGCTCTTCTTTACCTTTAATTGCAACATGGCCTTTTTTTCATTCTCCACAGCCACTTGATACTCTGGTCGTTTACTTAGTGCCACAATCCAAAGTTTTTTAATGTTTGTTTTTCTTTTGACTTCAAAAGGCTTTATCGGACGAGTAATAAGCTCTATCCTACCCGACAATTCCGAACGATCCAGTAACTCCAAAAAATTAACTCTTTGCTTGTAATAATTACTTTGTGCCTCATAAAGCTTATTTTCTGATCGAATGAGTTCTGATTGTACCTTGAGTAATTCCGATTGACCTTCTAAGCCCTTTTGTACCATTGCAACCGTCCGCGTCGTTATTTTCTTTGAAAGTTGTACCGCACCTTTTTTGAGACTCACCTCATTTTCTGCAATGGTTAATTGATAATATGCTTCTATTCCTTTTAACACTAATTGATTCAATACCTCTTCGAATTGAAGTTCACTAATACGCTCTCCTATTTGAGCGAGCTTGCCGTCTCTTCTTTTGTAAATATTTGAAACCCCTGCCAATAAAGGCTGAGACAAGCTAACCGTAATGTAATTAGAATGGGAACTTCTCAAATTTTGAGGAAGCTTTTTAGAATTTCCATCAGAAAAGTTATAACCATAAGTCAAACCCAATTCACTAC
>CAZLBO010000110.1:0-7257 GCA_964557725.1 uncultured Bifidobacteriales bacterium
TTTTCATTTACTTCATCCTCAGGGTCCATTTCTCTGAAGCGGGCAAGTTTTTGTGCGATTGCTACATCTTATTTGTTGCGATAACCATTTTTATTATAATAATCCTGTTGTTCTGTTCCACAAGTCATATTAGGGAAGAGGTAAACCACGACATCCATTTGCTCAGGGAATAAGTTAAACTTAGGAAGGTAAGATTGTATAAGAGTTATTTGATGATTGGATTGAAGGGCTTGAGTGTGGGAGGGGGAAATGGTTACATCTAACCCTGAACCTTCGAGCCGCGCTTTTGCAGCAGTGAGCATTTTATGAGAGCCATCCACTCCATAGAACTGTGCTTTAGGAAAGTGCTTGGCCATGATTTCCATGTAATTACAATCTCCACAGGCGAAGTCGAGGATTTTTAATTTTCGATTAGATTTTTTTCCTAAACACACCTTTAGATATTCGGCAATGTGATGATAGGCGCTTTTGTGGGCACGGTTAGCGGCTTGGTTTTGCCACCATTCTCCTACAACTTTATTGTAGGATTCAGGTCCTTGAGAAAGTATTGAATCAAAATCAATAGAGGGTGGGGTGTTTTTTGTTGTACTCATAGGGCGAATCTAAGTTTTTTCTCCCGATTAGTCAGTATAGTTGTGTGTGCTTAGTGGTTATGTTTTAAGAACCTTTATTTCAATTCTATGGGGTTCTAAGAGCTCTAAACATTTGAGCATATCACTAGGTTGAGGAGATTTAAATTGAACCCTTTTTTTTGTTCGAGGATGGATAAAACTCAATGAGCCGGCATGGAGAGTTTGAGATTTTAAAGTAGATTTTATTTGTTTTGCAGTAGTCACTTGCATCGGAGAGAATTGAAAATTAGTAGGGATTTCATCTCCTCCATAAGTTGTATCACCTAAAACAGGGTGCCCTTGATGAGAACAGTGCACTCTAATTTGATGGGTGCGACCTGTTTCAAGGTTGAGTTCTAATAAAGTAGCGAACTCATATAAATTGAGTACTTTGTAATGAGTCGTCGCATCCTTTCCCCTGTTATTCACGGCTTTTTTAGTAGGGTTCCTTGGGTGCCGCCCGATAGGAAATTGAAAGGTTCCCTCTAGGTTTTTGAAGAAACTCCAAACGATGGCTTGGTAAGTTCGCCTCATGCTTCTGTCTTGAAGCTGTTCCGCTAAAAAGGAGTGTGCTTGATCGTGTTTTGCGATAACGAGTAATCCCGTGGTATCTTTATCTAATCGATGGATAATTCCTGGACGAAGTTCTCCATTAATAGATGAGAGGTTTTTAAAGTGATAAGCTAAAGCGTTGGCTAAAGTTCCTGTGGCATTTCCATGTCCAGGGTGAACGACTAAACCTTTAGGCTTATCGATTACAATAATATCTTCATCCTCATAACAAATGTTAAGAGGAATGTTTTCAGGAATTAAGTTCACAGGCTCTTGATGAGGTGTTCCAATGAGTTTAACCGTATTGCCAGTGACTAGGTGTAAGTTTTTTTTGGGAAACTTACCGTTTACTTCAAAGAGCTTTTCAGCTAACCACTCTTGTATTTTAGTACGAGAGGCGTCTGGTAGCCAATGAGAGAGGCATTTGTCGACTCGCAACCCGTTGTATTCTTCGGGGCAAGTCCATGATGTATTGATTTCAGGAAGCATAATATCCTTGGTTATAAGCGAGAGGGGGAAGAATTTGAATGTTTTGATTTTTTCTGAAACATAGGCCAGAGAATAATAATTGCGACTCCAACACAAACTAATGAATCCGCAATATTAAAGGTTGGCCAACGGGGATCGACCCCTGGTATACCGACATCTAAAAAGTCTACAACTTTACTTAATCGGAGGCGATCAGCAAGGTTTCCGAAAGCGCCAGAGATAATGAGAGCAATTCCCCATTGACTGGCTTTATCATGATTGGGAATACTTCGATAAAAAAAGAATAAACCGATAATGGCAATTGCTGAAATAAGACCAAAAAATAAGGTAGGGTGCATCCAAGTGGCAATTTTTTGGGGTTGAAGCCCAAATGCAGCGCCTTCATTGTAAATAAGTTTGAGTTGAAACCACTGGCCTATGACAGAAATACTTTTTGCGTAATTAATAGCCCCAGAGGGTAATGAAAAGGTGCTGACAGCCCAGATTTTGGTAATCTGATCAATGACTAGTCCTATTAGTATAAGCATTAAGTGTGAAATCCAGTTTTTTTGCTTCAATGTCCCTCACTTGAAATTAAAAAGCTAATCCAAGATAGCATTTAATTTAGTGATCCTCACATTAAAAAGCTTTCTAATCAAGTGATTCGACCAGCACGCCCAACTTGTTTTTTTGATAATTTCATTAACTTGTGCTCTTGTGATTTTGGGCTTAGAAGTTTGGTAGGAGGAGGACTTGGCAATTAAAATAAGGGTGTCTAAAGCCATGAATAAAGGCCATAGGCAAAAGAGTCTGAGTTTAGGTTCTAAACGGGGAAGCAAACAAGTATATTCCAAGGCATCCATCAAATGACTCTGAGCTTTTTTAACTAAAACTCGTATAATGCCTTGTAAGTGCTCCTGATTTTCAGGTAAAAGCAGGGTGTTAATATCCACATGATATTGCTTGAGCAAGTCATCAGGGATAAAAAGGACATTTCTGTCTAGATCATCAGTGACATCTTTTAAAATATTCGTAAGCTGCAAGCCTAAGCCAAAAGAAACAGCCAACTGGTCTAATTTGATTTTGTCTTTTTTTGTGATCCATTTAGAGTATTGAGAAAATAGATCACAGAGTAAATTACCGACGGTTCCTGCTACATAATAACAGTATTTGTCCAGCTCTTGCATATTTTGAATAAGTGGAAATTTTTTATGATCTTTGGCTTGATGAGCAGTAAACTCAGCCATACCGACGCACATCTCCTTTACCCATTTGGCAATATGATTTTGCTCTTTAGAGGGGAGTTGACTGTACAACTCAAAAATGGGAAGCATATGGTAAGTAAGCAAATGGTCCCATGTATCAGAGTTTTTCCAAGAAGAGGGAAGCTTTTCTTTAATGTCTAAGATGCTTTGACGCCAATGGGGAGTGATGGGGAATAGCTGTTGAAATTCACCTAAGAGTGCGATTTTAATTTCGGGTATTAAGCGAATATCATCCTCTAAGGTGTCTGCCATTCTACAAAATAAGTAGGACAGTAAAACTTGATGTTTTAACTTGGTAGGCAAGACCTGAATATTGAGTGCAAAAGTTCGGGAAACCTTTTTAAGCATAAAATGAGCATATAGGTCATGGGGAAATGCTTCTTCTAAATGAATGGATTTTTTCCATTCGGAATCTGTTTTGGTGATGCTGTGATTAGAGTGTGCCAAAGGAAATGTATGATTAAGTCACTTTAATGATGGGAGCCACTTTTGACTTTGTATTTTGCAAGGTAATGGCTTTTGTAAGAATTCCATTCTCATCCGCTCCTCTTAATATATTCTGATGCTGAAAGGAGGCTAAGTTGTCTATTTCTAGTTCATTTAGCTTTTTTCCTTTTTCATTTGTTTCTGAGTATATTTTGTTTCGAATAAAGAAATAAGCATTCATTTGTTGATTAAATCTTTTTTTTCGATAAGAACTTTTGGCTAAAAATAAGAACCCCATAAAGGCCAATGCAGAGCCAACAAAATAAAGGGGATCTAAATGTTCTAAATAAAGCCAGAGAGCCGTAATTCCAGAGCATAATATTGCGAAGCCAAAGAATTGAGTGAGTCGAATGATAAAAATCTTATAGATTCCCTTCCACTTCATGGGGAGATAGAGATAAGATGTTCCCTTTTTTATAAAAAGATCCAACTCAATAGGGTAGGCGATAAAGAGCCACCAAAACCAATATCCGATAAGTAAAAATAAAAAACCTAAAGCCACATAATCTTTAATATTCATTAAACTCCGTGGAGAAAGAACTCTCCATTTTTCCTATTTAGCCATTCATAAGACCATTAAAAAATTTATTTCAATATGCAAAAATATACAGAAAATAATGATTATTTAGGCTCTTTTAATTTTTGTGAGTTAAAAAGTCATTTTAGGGGATAAATTCCTTTTCCGATGCACGAAATAGGTAAGGGTGATTATATTTTGTGCCCTTAGAATTTGTGAGGCCATGATAACGAATAATTCTTCTAATAGTTGGAGAGGCTGCTTATTGTCTCTTAAATCCCAGTTAGCTGAGGAGGTTTATACCTCTTGGATAAAGCCATTGGAATTTAAGTCAGAAGAGATGAATCAAGTTGTCCTTGTTTGCCCTCATCAAATAGATATAGAGAGGCTTAAAAAGGTTTATCTAGGGATGATAGAGAACTCTTTTTTTGAGGCAAATGAAAGAGAAGTCAGCATTAATATCATTAAACACTCTCCGACTATTGTCACGCCCCGACCAAACCCTGTTCAAGAGTGGAGCTCTGTACCTCAGGTAGAATTAACTCCTGGCTATACATTTGATGAATTTGTTATCGGGAATAACTCTCAATTTGCTTATTCTGCTGCCATGGCGGTTGCTAAAGATATTGGAGGCACAAAGTTTAATCCATTACTTATTTATGGTGGAGTTGGCTTGGGAAAGACCCACCTTTTGCAAGCAATAGGGAATCATGTGCTTCAATCGGGGCAGAAAAAAAATGTACGCTATGTCACTTCTGAAACCTTTTATCGAGAGTTTGTGGATTCCATTCAGCATAATAAAATAACGGAATTGTCTAATTATTATCGCAACGAAGTGGATGTATTGTTGATGGACGATGTACAGTTTTTGGCAGGCAAAGACCGAACTCAAGAAGAGTTCTTTCATATTTTTAATGCGTTACACCAAGTAAAAAAACAGATAGTACTCACCAGTGATAGTCCTCCTAATCAACTACAAGGGTTGGAAGACAGACTCGTGAGTCGGTTTCAATGGGGGCTTTTTGTAGATGTACAACCCCCTGATAGAGAGACGAGAGAAGCGATTCTCAAAAAGAAGGCGGAATCCCATCATTTGGAGGTTTCGGACGAAATTATATCTTATTTGGCGGAAGCCATTGAAGATAATGTGCGAATCTTAGAGGGGAGTATTCGCCAGTTATTACTCCAAGCCTCTTTAGACCAAGGGGATATTACCTTGGATTTGGCAAGAGAAATTGTGGCGCGAACCTCGTCAATTAAAACCAAAAAACAAGTATCTGGAGAAGATATCACCCAAATTGTCGCCGATTTTTTTGCTGTGGAAATCAACAAAATTCTTGAAAGAGGGCGTGGGACAAAGGAAGTGGCCCAAGCAAGGCAGGTTGCGATGTTTTTAATGAAGGAATTGACCACTTCCTCTTTAAAAACCATTGGAAAACGGTTTGGAGATAGGGATCATAGTACGGTCGTACATGCTATTAAGTCTATTGAGAAGGCAATGAATTCAGATGATACCTTCAAAAATAGCGTAGATAGCATTCTTAGTCGCTTAAGAATTTAAATCGCTTTCTTACTTTTTTCCAAGCACTCTTTGGTTTTAGTTTATATAATATTTTGAGAAGTTTGTTTGGGTGATTGGGTTTAAGTAGTAGACATATGAAAAGGAAGTTGATAGTCGGAGTATTTGCCTTATTATGGGCAGAAGCTTTTCCTCTACCAAGGGTAGAGAAGGTCGATCAAGTCTTGTGGTTTGAAAATAAATTAGTTTTTTTTCAATTTATGCCTTGGCGCTATGTTGCTTTAGATAGTGTTGCTTTAAATAAATGGAAACAAGGGATGGAATTACAGTGGAGCCCCATTGTAAAACCTCATCAAAGATTCTTACCGATTAGGGTTAAGAAGGGTCAATCAAATAATTTTTTAGTACTTGAAAAGAATGAAAAAAAAATATGGCAGTTAGATTCTCGCTTTCAAACATTAACGAGTATACCCTTACCTATTGAGCTACAAGAGGTAGAATTAAATGAATATCAGTTTTTTATGACTCCTGAAAATCGGTTAGTTTTTCTCAACAGTCACGAAGGACTAATGATACAATATATGGAACGAATGGGACGAATGAACTTGTATCGAAAAGATGATTTACCCCTTAATTTTGGGTTGTGTTATGAGGCTGCAATTGGTGAGGGAAAAGGATTATCTGCTTACCCAATTACATGTGCAGGAGTTAAGGAGTTACTTGTATTTGATCCGTTATTTCAGAAGAAAAAAGTAATACCCTTAAAGCTAAGGAGCCAAGGGGCTGTAGCAAATAAAGAAAGAGGTATAGGGGGGGTAAAATCTCCTTACCTTTATATAGAGAAGGGCCAAAGCCCTGTACTTGTTTATGAAACGTCAAATTCAAAATTTTGTTTTACTCCGTTATTGGGTGTTTTTAGTTCTTGCTCAGAGTAGTTATTTTATTATTGATTGGCTGGGCTGGATTAAAGCATGGTTTGTCACAAGATACTTGGGGAAGTGTGCTCGAGAATAAATGCTTTACACTTAATGAATTATCTAAAAGTGACTCTCTTAAGTATGAAGAAAACTCGGCTTTAAAAATTTATTTGAATAAAAATTTACTGAGAGAAAAACAGGATTACCAAATTGAAAGGGGTAAGTTTGTACGCTTATCTTTTTCCTTATTGCCTTCTGACACCCTTTGTTTGGAGTTTGAGCGCTCCTTGGTTTTACCTAATAAAAGAAGGGCGTACAAACGGATTGAAGATGTTCCTATTTTGAGTAAAGAGAGTGTTAAAGAACTGGAAAATTCACCAGTGGCCTTAAAAGAGAGTGAAGAGTCATCGGAGTACTATTTAGATTACGGAGGAAATAAATCGTTATTAATCTCCATGGGCGATGGAGGGGGGGTAGGCTTGAAACAGTCTCTTCAATTAGATGTGAATGGCCAGTTGTCAAAAAATATTTTTATACAAGGCCACCTTTCTGATCAAAACATTCCGATACAGCCAGAAGGGAATACAGCAACATTAAGGGAAGTCGATCAAATATATGTTAAAGTTTTTGGACATCAATATGCCTATACATTAGGCGATTATTCTCTTCGTTTTGGAGAGTTAGGGTTAGATAGCTATTATGCAAGGGTACAGGGAATGCTCTTAGAATATCATAAAAAAGAATGGACGACCTCCGTTTCTTATTCTCGGTCACGTGGGCAATTTAATACTTACTCTTTTAGAGGGCTTTTTGGAAAGCAAACAGATTACTTTCTCAATGGCAAAAATGGGGAATCGTTTATTACAGTTTTAGCAGGGTCAGAAAAACTATGGAAAAATGGAGAACGATTAGAAAGGGGCCG
>CAZLBO010000111.1:0-7246 GCA_964557725.1 uncultured Bifidobacteriales bacterium
CTGTTTG
The DNA here is from genome assembly GCA_964557725.1 of uncultured Bifidobacteriales bacterium. Classification (GTDB taxonomy): domain Bacteria; phylum Fibrobacterota; class Fibrobacteria; order UBA11236; family JADFYW01; genus CAZLBO01. The sequence continues at coordinate 8 of CAZLBO010000111.1, forward strand.
GCCTTGAGGTATATTTAATACATCTCCTTCCACTTTGAATTCTTCGGGAAGTTGATAACTCAAGGTACCTTCTGGAGAGACATCACAATCCTTTGGAAGTACCCAATCGCTTTCTCCTTGGGGGATAGATAATGTTCCTGTGCGAGAATCATATTCACAATCTTCAGGAGGTTTTACTTCAAGTGAGCCATCACTTCCTGGACATACATCTTGGGGTAAAAAGTGGTGAGCGTCTGTTTGAGGTACAGAAAGTTTAAAGTTCGCTTCATCAAACTCCACAGAGTCTGGTAAACCCATAACGACTTCTCCATCTGGAGTGGTATCGATATTTTCTGGTAAAACCATAGAGGCCATACCTTCAGGAACATGTATAATACCTGCATCAGGGTTGAGCTCAAAGCCCTCTGGTACTTTTATTGTGATAGACCCATCTTCATTTAATAAAATTCCTTCTCCATCTGGTGGTGGGGCAAATTCAGCTGATTCTGGGGGGAAGTCGATTATTCCTTTTCCCATATCAAAAGTAGCTTCTGGGGGGAGTTGAATGTCTACGGATCCATCTCCATTGATAGTCATTTCTGGTGGCAAATGCGATTCTGCGTAATCAGCAGGAAGAATCAATTCACTTCCCTCTGGAGAGAGGTATGCTTCTTCGGGTAATTGCATGGTTAAGCTTCCTTCTTCATGGAGTTCAATATCCTTAGGAAGGTAATCATTTGCTGCATCAGCTGGGATATCAAGGGTTCCCATAGATTCATTGTATAAAGTGCCTTGAGGATAATTAACGTCAATGGTTCCATCAGGTTGAATGCTCATGTAATCGGGACAAAAGGAATCGGTTTGATCCTGAGGAATTTCAAGCTGACCCTCGGAGTATTCAAAACCCTCAGGAAGTTTGATATCGAGACTTCCTTCAGGATTGAGAGTGTAGTCTTCTGGCATCCAATCTTGGGTTGCTTCGTTGTCCATTTGGAGCTGATCGGCTTCTCTATTATAATGAGAATCCCCTGATATTTCCATAGCAAAGCCTTCGCCAAGTATGTATTCTGCGCCTTCAGGTAAAGCAGGGGTTTCATAAAATGGTTCTGTACCGTAACCATAACCGCCTCCATAGCCAATGCCTCCTTCTCCTAATCCTGTAGGACTTCCTAGGCCATCTTCTCCTGGCATGTAAAAATTTTCAGCGGTTTCGGGAGGCATGTGAAGGGTGCCTTCGAGGCTTAAAGTGCCTTCACCAGGCATTTGATAGTTAAGCCCTCCTTCAGGTGTTGTTTGACTGTCGGAACCTAAGACCCATTCCGAATGTTCTTGAGGAATAGTGAGTTTTCCGTCGTCATCAAATTCGGCCCCTGTAGGTAAATCAATGGTGAGGCTTCCATTACTTTGTACATCAATTCCTTCGGGAAGTACCATACCTGCGTGCTCTGGAGGTAAGGTAAAACTATCTGCTTCCGCAAATGTAGTTCCTTCGGGTAATTCTACTTGAAGCCCTCCATCTGCTTGTATATGTACTCCACCTGGCATCATAAAATCAGCATTTTCGGCAGGAATATGGAGGCCCTCTTCAGTCATCTCGGTATGAGGGGGCATATTTACAATGAGTTGACCGTCGGGGTTGGTATCTAAGCCTTCTTGTAAAACATCACTAGCCATTTCTTGAGGAACATGTAAACTTCCTGCCTCAGAATCATATTTCATTTCTTCTGGGAGGTGTACGGTTAGGGAACCATCTTCATGGGCAATGATATTTTCTCCATCTGCTTCTGGGCCAAAGTCTGCGGATTCTGGGGGGAATTCAAGGGTATGAGATTCCCCATTATAATCGGCACTTTCAGGAAGTTGAATATGGAGTGAACCATCGTCTTGAATTTCCATGTCATGGGGAATGAGCGAGTTTCCTTCTTCAGCTGGTAAAGTGAGTTCTCCTGCTTCTTCATTAAAATGAGAACTTTCTGGAATGTCATAAGTGAGGCTTTGATCAGGCGCAATTTTATAAGCAGGATTTAAGTAGTCTTCAGTTCCTTCTGCGTCAATAGAGAGAGTTCCCTCTTCTGGATTGAGGGTGGTGTATTCATCTATATTCATCTGCACGGATCCGTCATTTTGTATTTCTATTTCTTCGGGGATAAATTGTGTTGTCCCTGCATTAGGTACAGTAATTTCATTTGTATCAGGGTTGTAATCGGTTCCTGCTGGGGTGTCTATTTCTAAGTCTCCATTTTCCAGTAATTGTACATGGTCAGGCATGAGAGTGCTTCCCGCTTCATTATCTAACTCAAGCATTTGTTGAGAGTAGTCGTATTGAATCTCTCCTTGAGGACTAAAATCCACTCCACCGTCTTCTGTTATTTGTGCTTCTTCAGGGAGATTGTATTCAGGGATTGCGCCTTCATTAAAACCAAGTCCATCATCTACAGGAATAGAATTTTCAACTTCTGTTTCTGTTTGAGAAGACGCTTCATTTGTTTCTACTCCATCGGTTGTATCTGCTGTATCGAGTTTTTGAGTTGTATCGATTTCAGGAGGAGCCTCTATTGTTTCCGCAGGAGCGTCTATAGCACCCTCGGCACCTTCTAATACACCTCCAAGCATGGCAGGGGCAATTCTTTCTTCGAGTTTAGTGTTAGACATTTTGCCGATTTTTTTCTTGGCCATTTTTTGATATCCTTACTTAAGATTAACACAGTCTTCGCGGTAATCTTCTATAAATGAGTATTTTTTATAAAGTTGAATTCTGTACAATTGTGTCCCCGATAAAACTTAAAGTCAACCTTAAAACAAAAAAAATAAAGGGGCGAAAAAGGTTTAGTTTTTTGTGGGGTTCACTTGGTAGCTCACCGTAACATTGGTGCCAGGAGACCATTTGTATTTGTTAGTAAAGTGTACCTTAACCATGTGAAGTTCTAAGCCCGGTTGTGCCATGGGGCTGTAACCTATAATTTGGCCCTCCACCTTTTGATGGTGTCGTGTCACAGTTATTTTTGTGTTTGATTGAATAAGGTCTTTTAGGTTTTTTGGGTGTACATGAATTTCTGTATAGAGTTGAGTTAAGTCCACTAAATCAATCATTTGAGTTCCCGAGGAATAAAACTCAAACTTTTTTCCTAATATTTTTACAATAGTGCCTGAGAAGGGGGCCTTAATAAACTTCTCTTCATAGGCAATTTTTTTGAGTCGATGGGCAATAAACTTTTCCGTTTCTTCCACACCTTGAATTTGACTTTTTTCATAACTTCGTTGGGAGAGAATCAAGTTTAAGGAATCTCTTTGGGCATCTAATGATAAAAGAGTTGTCCCTTCTTGAACATAGTCTCCTTCGTGATAAGGGAGATAGTTAATGACTCCGCTACTTAAGAGGGAGAGGGTGATCTGTTGAGCGGGAAAGAGTATGCCTTCAAATTTTAAGAGAGGTGGCTCTGCTCCCCAAACTTTAAGTAGGCAAAGGACGCATCCCAAGGAAAATAAAAGACGTTGTGTTTTCATAGCTTGGTTTTATTATAGCCATATTAAGAGCGACTTTTCAAAATTAAAATCCAACAATAGCCTCGATCTTGCTTTGTCAAAACTTGCTAAGGGTACTTTTTTTTGTTGAATGCCGTGGTTAAAGGGCTCTGTCCCTGTCCCCATTTGGTGCCAGGGACAGCTGGTGCCAGGGACGAATTAACTAGTCTTTAATGCATCTCACGGACATGTACTTCGCTTCAGGAGTAGACAGTTTAAATTGTCTATAAAAAATATCACTTTTGTTTAATCGAACTTCTTGTACTTTATCAACTACTTGAGTTGCCGTCCACCAAAAAGCAAAACCTCCTCTATCAGTGTATTTAGGGCTTCCTGTAGAAGAACTCATCATGCCTCCTGCTAACGCAGAAAAACCAGTGGTATTGCCCCCATTTTCAAAGGCTGGATCACGAAGGTTGTTGCTAATCTCTGTTCCTGCATAAGTGGCCATAAGCTTCCATTCATCAGTTGTTGGTAAGTGCCAATCGGTAGGACAAACTGTTTTGCTCTCCTCCCATGCATAAAGACGGCCATAGCCATTGTCACAATTCTTATCGTCATCATCATAGCAATAAGAAGCATTTGTTTTAAAGTTCATGTTTTCTCTCATAACAATTAAATCCTTTAGTTTTATTGCAGAGTAGGTTTTAGAATCTCTTGAATCTGTGATAAATAATAATACAGCAATGACTTTTATCGTATCTAATTCAGAGAACAAGCCATCATCATCTTCTGTTTTAACTGCTACGATGTGCGTACCCATATTAGAAAAGCTATGTTTCCAACTCCCTGTCGTCGTGGTGTCGACTGCTGTTCCATTGATGTACCAATGGAACTTTTCGACAGTACCATCTTGGTCATCTCCCACTGCGGTAAGAGTAATGTCGGTGTCAACTCTTATTGTTGTATCATTTTGTGCGACCACTGTCGGGGGAATCTCTATTTTTGTGAAAATAGCTTTTAATGTGAAGTTAGATATTGTTTGAATTGATGTGGCACTTTTAGTTCTATCTTTTATTTCAAGAGAACGAGAGGTTGCGCCTTTGGCTTCCCATTTTTCAAAAAGATATTTTTTATTTGGAGTTGCTAAAATATCTTCCCATAAACCGCTGTAAGCGGTATCAAGTGCAGTAACGGTTCCCCCTTCAGAGGGTAAAACTTCTATCAGATAGGCTGTTCTTTTTTTTGTGTTAGCTGTAACAATGCAATCTGTGCCTACATTAAGTTTTGTATTTTCTTTTGTTCTATCATCAACTCGGCATTTTTCCCCTTCAGTTGTCCATTTTTTATGTTCACAAGATTTTTCGAGATCAACAGAAATGTCAAAAACATGATCAGGTCCACCACTAGCAGGTTTAGAAAGTGTTTTTTCTTTTGGGGTGACTGTGCCACATTCTGTTGTTTTTATTTTTATTACAATCTCTGTTGAGGCAACGGGCTTTTTCTTAAAATGAGCGGTTATTTCTCCAGAAAAAATACCATCGTTGCTATCCAATCCTATGACTTTAAAGGTGGTTCTTTTTGTTTTAGTATCACCAAACTCCACAGTAACAGAAGACTTTGAGTTTAAATTACTGAAGCCCCAGTAATCAAAAATATAGCCTGTTTTAGCCGTTGCTGTTATTTCATAAGTTTTATTTTTATAGACACTGATTCTCGATGAGCTACCTACATTAATTGAAGGGCTGGAAACCTCTCCTTCTTTACTGTTAGTTTTCAAAAATATAACATCGTCTCTTTCTTTTGAAATATCATCAATGGCATCAGAGAGACACCCAATTAATAAAAAGCTCGACACAATGCCTAGCAAAAGAAAGAGGGAAACTTTTGTTGTTGGGAGGTTCTTTAGAGACTGCATTTTGCTCCTTTAGTGTTTTAAATGATTCTAACCTTAAATTTAAAAAATGTCATCAAATTGTCATCGTTGGTTAGTTAATGCCTTAAATGACCGAAAATGGTCAGAAATGGGGTTTTACTAGAGGGCTTTTGTCCCTGTCCCCATTTGGTGCCAGGGACAGCGGGTGCCAGGGACGAATTAACTAGTCTTGAATGCATCTCACAGACAAGCCATCTACCTCAGATTTTCTCATTATTGGCCGAATCCCAGTGGCATAGATGCTAAAGCTTTCGGTTTCATCAGCTGTTTGTTCTGTACTCCAGAAAGCTGCCCATTTTCCTCTCTCGATAAATTTAAGGGCACCAAAGGCATTTGGTGAACGTGTTCCACTAGCAAGAGCGGTAAATCCAGTGGTATTATCTCCGTTTTCAAATAATGGGGAACGAAGAGCCTTGCCGGCTTCCTTTGCGCTACTTCCTGCACTGGCTTGAACCTCACTCCATTCTAGTTTAGCAGGTAAATGCCAGCCCGTAGGGCAAATAGTTTGAGCTTCTTTTCCTGTATAAAGTCTTCCGTGTCCATTGCCACAGTTTTCTTCAAGATCATCATAACAAAAAGAAGAGCTGGTTTTATAGTTTAAGTTTTGAGCCATGATAGTGATATTTCCTATTTTGGTTGCCCCATACTCTTGTCCATCTCTTGTATCACTTATAAAAATATCAAAGGCTGTGACGAGAATAGTATCAGGTTCAGAAAGAAGCGCATCATCGTCTTCTGATTTTACAGTGATAGTATCTGTTCCATAGCCAGAAAGGGAATAATCCCAAGTACCTTTTGTTGAAGAATCCTTTTTTACTCCATTCACATACCAGTGATACCTTACTACAGTTCCATCAGCATCTTGGCCTAAGGCTGTGAGTGTCACTTTTTTTAAATCAAAGGTTACTGAGGTGTCAGCTTGTGCGACCACTGTCGGGGGAATTAATATTTTTATGAAGATGGCTTTTAATGTAAAGTTAGATATTGTTTGAATTGATGTGGCACTTTTAGTTCTATCTTTTATTTCAAGAGAACGAGAGGTTGCGCCTTTGGCTTCCCATTTTTCAAAAAGATATTTTTTATTTGGAGTTGCTAAAATATCTTCCCATAAACCGCTGTAAGCGGTATCAAGTGCAGTAACGGTTCCCCCTTCAGAGGGTAAAACTTCTATCAGATAGGCTGTTCTTTTTTTTGTGTTAGCTGTAACAATGCAATCTGTGCCTACATTAAGTTTTGTATTTTCTTTTGTTCTATCATCAACTCGGCATTTTTCCCCTTCAGTTGTCCATTTTTTATGTTCACAAGATTTTTCGAGATCAACAGAAATGTCAAAAACATGATCAGGTCCACCACTAGCAGGTTTAGAAAGTGTTTTTTCTTTTGGGGTGACTGTGCCACATTCTGTTGTTTTTATTTTTATTACAATCTCTGTTGAGGCAACGGGCTTTTTCTTGAAATGAGCGGTTATTCTACCAAAAAAAGTATCGTTAGCCTGCTTTAAGCCTATCACTTTAAAGGTTGTTTTTGGGGAACGGGAGTCTTGAATTTCGAGAGTGACTCTAATGGTTGAACCATGGTTCTTATATGACCAATAATCAAAGAGGTAATTGGCTTTAGCAATTGCAATAATCTCATATACAGAATCTGGATAGACACTAATTTTTGATGATGAGCCTTCATTAATTGAAGGACTGGTGACTTCCCCCTCCACGCTATTTACCTCTAAGAGTACGTTATCCCCATGTATGAATTCATTAGCACCTTTTATGCCACATGCCCCAAAAAAAAGACTCGACACAATGCCTAGCAAAAGGAAAAGAGAAATTTTTGTTATTGAGATGTTTTTTAGAGACTGCATTTTG
>CAZLBO010000112.1:0-7219 GCA_964557725.1 uncultured Bifidobacteriales bacterium
ATATGTGGAAAAAGAACCGTTCAGGACCATCAAAAAACCAAAGTCACTTTATCAAGGCTGTTTTACCCGAGAAAAACCAACTCATTCAAAGGACTCTACTGGATATGAGGTGATTATGACCAACGACAATTAGAAATCCCCACTCAACGATAATTAGAATTCCCCTAAAATCAAAGGATGCACAATTATTCTATGCTAATAAAGCGGCTGAATCCAACTGGAGCAGACGCGAGTTAAGATATCAAATAGCTGCCTTTATTGAGAAGTTTAAAGGGTGGGTGGGCAGGTTTAATTTCTCATTAGTGGTCAGATTTTTAGAATCAAATTATTCTATTATAGAATAATTATTTAAAAATAGAATATGGAAGTGACGCTAAAAAGGAATAGTTTAGTTCTCTAATTTGCCTTAAATATAGCTTAAATAAGCTTTTGTGGTGATTGTTTAATAAGGGGTTGCAAAATATTCCGTTTTGGAATATTATTACTTGATAATAGATGGAAAGATCTGTACAATGTTAATAGGATTTGATTTTGGCACAATGGAAAGTTATACAAAGAGATTGCTATCCTGGACATAAGGAAAAGAAATTAAAGAAAAAGCAGAAGCAATTAATTGATAATATTTTTCAAAATTTAGAAACATATATCATTTTGATTGAAAGTAATGGTAATCCTGATTTAATAAAAAGAAATAATACCTTTGTACATGAAGAAAAAAATGGGTTATATGCAATTGATCAAAGACCTCCAGCCGGTGGCAACCAGTATAGGTTATACATTTATCCAGATGTAGAAAATTTAACATTATATGTATTAATTATTGGTGATAAAAAAACACAAAGCAGTGATATTAAAGAAGCACATAAAGATATTGGGAGAATAAGAAATGGCAAATAAGGTAGTATCAAAAATAGCTGACCTTGCAAAAGATTTGGGCTATACAAATCAAGAAGTACAAAGTTTAAACGAAGAAATAATAAAGCGATCTCTTAGTCGATTTTTAATTAAGCTTCGTACAAATGAAGATGTAACTCAAAAGGAAATGGAGAAAAGATTAGGTAAATCACAGTCCTATGTTTCTAAATTAGAGAACTCTAATGACGAGAATATTAGTGTTAATGAATTGATTAATTACGTTGAAGCGTTAGGTTTTGAAGGAAATATAAGTGTTAGCAAACCAAAAACACTAATGGAAAAAATTCAAAGTCAATACAATGGATTAATAAATTATTTTGATAAATTGCAAGTCTTACAACGGGAAGATGATACCATACAAGCTGGATTAGCTAATTTTGAAAGAACAGCATCTAGATACATGCAAAGCCTTTCCATTGCGCTATTGAAATCGAGTAATTCTAAAGTAAATGCGATAAAAAAAAGTAAATCTCAAATAATTAATCTAGAGGATTCAATTGTTGAAAAGGACTTACAAAACCCTACTGAATCGGGAATGATCGCAAGATCATAATACCAACCCTAAGCAGCAGTCAACTCAAACACTACCCCACCATCATCCGCAAAATACCCCAGCCAATCACCCCCACGCAAATGCCAATAGAAATAGAGACCTTAACACAAAACCCTACCATTTTCCCTATCGTTGCCCATGTTCCCACCTTCATCGCTTTATTGGCCTTGCCTGCAACGGTAAGCTCCATAGAAGCAGCCCCTGTAAAAGTTCCTACAAACGAGCCTAAAATAGAACCAATGGGAAAGACCAAAGGGGCAAAAAGAATAGCCCCCACAAATCCTCCAAGAATAGCTCCCCATGCACTTCGCTTGCTTCCCTGAACCCTTTGGGCACCCTTGACCCCTGCAAAAAACTCAATAGCTTCTGCAATAATAGCAGCGATAAGTACAACCCAAAAAACACCCCAGCCCAAGTATGTTTTATCCACTAATAAATAGAGGAAGATTAAGGCCGCTTGGGTCAAAGGGGTCGAAAAGCCGAAAACCAATAAGACTAAAGCAGAAACGAGTAAAAGGCTCAAGAGTAAAAAGAGAAAAAGTGACATGGGCTTAATCTAAAAAGTTTTAGCCTTATTGAGCAGGATTTCCCCTCATGTCCGCATTGAATCTTCCAAAGCAGTAAATTTGTTGCCTTTCTGGCAACTTTGACCCATCGTTAGAGGGAAAAAATACTAAGATTAGAGCAATTCTATGTATGAGGTTGATAAAGTGAAACGAAAGATCCCTTTTTTAAAGTTTGCGTTAATTTTTGTGGCGATAGCTCTTTTTCTCAGTTGTGGGGAAAAAGGCACAGGGCTTGATGGTTCTAGTTCTAATAAGGACGAAATAAAAATAGCTTTAGACTCCTCAATAGAGATAGCTGTGTCTTGGGAAAAAAATGAATACGAGTTAAAAAGTAAAGTGGATTTAAAGGGGCTATCAAATATTACAGAAGTAAAATTAAATGGTACTTCTATTTTAGATGGCTTTGATAAAAAAACAGGACGAATTAATACCACAATTAAATTGAGTAAAATAAATGAAGAAGACTTTGAACAGGTAGATGTATATGTTTTATCTATTGTGACTGACAAAGATAAATTTGAGACAGAAGTAAGGATTATTCGTACACGCCCCCAAATTAGAATCGAAGTAGATTCAAAAAAAATGTTTTATCCCGATAGTAGTAGTTCTATGTTAGTGATTGTAACACAGGGCAAGGGGCAAGAATTAGATTCATTGTGGCTGGGAGAGACAGCGATGGAAGTAACGGGAGACTCCATTCAAAAAACATGGAAAGTGCAGCTTACCCTCGGGAAAAATAATTTTAAAGTAATAGCCACAAACAAGCTTGGTTCAAAGTCTACTTTTACAACGAGCATCTACTATTCAGGTGTAGATACCGATGGGGACGGAGTAAGCGATGCAGATGAAAAACGATTGGGGACAGACCCTAAAGACAGTTTAAACCTTTCTATTATAGATAGTGATGGAGACGGCATTTCTGATTCCATTGAAGTTGAATTGGGAACAGATGTAAATAATGCTGATACGGATGGGGACGGTATTAGTGATGGAAAAGAGGTATTAGAAGGGGGGGATCCCACGGATAATACAGATGGAAATATTAACCCTACCGATACCACACTCACTGGGCAACTAGGGGCTTATTTACCTCATCTTAAAATGTCGGATACGGTACAAGTATTAGAGGTGTTAAAAGATGCGAGTGGCAAAAATAAAAAAGCAGATATTGTGGCTGGCCTAATGAGTGGGTTAGGAATAAGTATTACAGAAGACCCTTTGTTAGAAAAATATTTAGAGCAAACCCTTTACAATGCAAAATGGAAAATAGTAAAAGGGAATACCTCATCGGGGCTTAAAAAGGCTTCTGCTGGTAGTGCACCAAGTGAGTTAGTGATTACTGGAGAAAATACTGAATTTAAAAAGATGGAAATTCGAATTCTATCAGGAGGACTTTATAAGGTTCGAGTCGCCTTTTCTATTGAGGGGGGGGGTAAACCAGGGGAATCAATACACCCAGGTCTTTCGTTTATGGATCCTTATTCCTATGGAGCCTTAGTTGTACTCATCACAACCTATGAAACCAAAGAATATAATTTTAGCTATGTGCCGATGCCGCAAAACAATCAATTGATTAAAACGGGTTTACATTTATTTGCGATATGGGATTTAAAAAATACAGCCATGCAAGATTATTTAAAGTTAGACCAAGCGGTTTTGTATGCGCTGATTCCCGCAGCTAAAAACATGTTAGAGGTTGAACTTAATTTTATTCTTGGTTTTAATGTTCCCTTGGGGGAAATAGGAATGTTTAAAGAAGCACGGCTAAGGTTAATGTTGGATGAAGAAGCGAAAAAAGGAGTGAAGTTTCTTAACCCCTTTAAATATAAAATTCGTGGGGCCTCTATTCATCTCTTAGGAAAGTTTGAAGTACAAGTTCAAGATGACTTGTTAGAGTTTATTGCTAAAGCAGATTTTCAACCTAAAAGTGGATTTACAATGAGCTCGACCATGACAGGGCTTTGGAGAAACCCATTAGGGATTGAAAACTTTACCATAGATAGCGTTGCCTTAGAAGCAGGTTGGAGTTGGATTACTCAATTGCCAACTATTGGAATTGCAGGTCAGGTAGTGGTTGCGGATCATGCAGCCTTTGCCGCCGTTAAGTTTGATTCTCGTAATCCTTTTAAAAGTATTATAGGAGGCGGCGTTAAAGGGAAGTTGAGCCTAAAGGATATTGTTTCAAACTGGACGGATCCCAAAATATTAGGAGAGATACAAAGTGGAGATTTAAAAGGAGTTGTCGTTGATCTTTCTATTGAAGATCCTGAGCTTTACTTAGCTAAAGAGAATACTCGAATTGGGGAGATAGATTATAAAGCAGGGTTAAGACTTAAAGGAACGGGAAACTTTTTTGGGTTACAAACTATTTATGATGTACAAATTGATGCCGCAAACGGTTTGAAAATAATTGCAAAGCGTCCTCCCTTAATCTTTTTGCGGGATGTATTTGAAATAAAGGGTTCGAGTAATGGCGGAGGGGGAAAGGATGATAGCGTCACGATTGATATTCAACTTTGGTATGGAAAAGACCCTGCTGCCCATGTAAATATTAAAGGTTTAATGACTTTTTTAACGGTGACAAGTGAGGGCGCACTAAGTATTAATGATAAAGGATTTAAGTATCATTCAGCAGGTGATATCTATGGTTTTGGTGCCGAATTTGATTTATACGCAGGGCCTGGTGATGTGAACGATGCTGTTTTTTCTGGGCGAATTGGGTATCAAGCTGATTTGTTGAATTATATAGATAAAGCCGTTACCAATCGAGTAGCTAATCAAGTAAAAGAAGCCACGGACTCCATTGGGGCTGCTAAAGATAAAGTAAGCGAGGCACATAATGCCTTAGAAAGAGATAAAGCAAAGGTGACTCAAAGTCAAAAGGATGTGGATAAAGCCCAGGCGGATTACGACAAAGCCATTGCCGATCTTGCAAAGGCAAAAAAGGATTTGGAAGAAGCAAAGGCTCCTGTTACCTCGGCGCAGAAGGATGTCGATAAGCTGAATGGGGATATTAGCCGTTTGCAGAGTAAGATTGATAGTAAGAATAAAACAGCTGCTGATTATGAAGATGACGAAAGCTGTACAGGTGGTGATTGTGTGGGTAGCTCTTGTGCAACTCTTACAGACCCACTTTGTTGGGATAGTTGTGCTTGGAGAACCCCTCGTGTTTGTGTTCCCGATCTTGTATCCAGAGCGAAAGCCGTGCCCATTAGGGCAGAGGTGGTTGTGTTGGAAGCCGAAAAATTAACCTTGATAGCCTCTAGAGATGTAGCAAAGGGTGTGTTGGAGGGGGTTAAAGGAACCTTAACAGCCACTCAAGGTGTATTGACTGGTGCACAATTAGTTGTGGAACAATCGAAAATTACATTAGAGGTGGCTAAGGCTGCACTTGAAGTCGGAAGGGCTGCTCTTATTGTTTCACAAGGTGTGTTAGTAGCGGCCGAAGCTGTTCTTGAGGCAACAAAAGTAACTTATGGAGCAATGGGAAGTGTTGCGGTGTTTGTTTTGGATAAAGGCTTACCTGCTCTTGTGAGCGTAAAAAAAGCGGGGATCAGTTTTGGTTCTTTAGATGTTTTAAAAGGGCAACTTGTTCTGGATGTAACGATTGACTGGAAGGAAGAAGGACCAAAGGAACATAAGGTGGCTTTTAAGTTTGGTTCCGAGGCTTTAACATCAGAAATTATTGCTGACTTATTGCTAGGCCTTATTGATGAGACAGAAGCTTTGATTGGCTGGTAAATCGTCAATCAAAAGGCTTTTATTCTATTAAGCAGAATTTCCCGTAATAGCTGCATTTAGCTTGCCGAATCCTGCAAATTTAAGGGCATAGTTATATAGAATCTGATTCTCTGCCATTTTGGAGGCTTCAATATCCACATCTACATTGTTGATTTCACCAGGTAAAGTGGGGTCTTCCGATGTATACGCCTTGGGGGAAAGCTTTTTAAGCGAAGCACTTTGGCTGATTTCCATATGTTCTTGATTAGTACGGACTCCCTTGATTTTAATCTTCATTATTTTCCGTAGTTGTTCTTCAAAGCTCACTTCCTTTCTTTTGTAGCCTTCTGTAGAGACATTAGCCAAGTTGTGTGAGATGGCACGAGAACGCATAGCACTTGCATCCAAGCTTTTGTAGACCATTTGTCGGGTGCCTGAGCCAAATAAATAGGTTTTGAGATCCATAGTTTACTCCAACTTTTTTAGGGAAACTAACGCAAATATGAGGCCACAATGGTTTTTAATAAAAAAAGAAAAAATGATTAAAGAAAAGGCGTTTAAAGCCCGAAAAACGTAGGGGGAGGGAGTGTGTCTTGCCTCGTTTCTTGATGGGGAAGGAAAGAAGTTCCACGTGCCCTTTCAGATCAGAAAAAAATAACTTGAGGGAAGTGCTTTTTTGCTGTCAGAATAGAAAGAGAACTTTAACTTTTAGTTTAAAGTAGAGAAGTATTTTTTACTCTTAGAGAGATGTTTGAACTCAGAATAAAAATAGTGATTTTAAAGGGAACTTTTGGACTTTTACTTGGTCTAATTCAATAGAGATGAATAGAGGAGAATTAAAGGAGGAGGTCTCTTTGATCAAGCGGTTTCAATCGGGAGAACCAGAGGTTTTTAATACGTTGGTGCTTCATTACAACCAAGCTATTTTTGGATTATGCTTTAAGTTTCTCCATTCTTCTGAAGATGCCAACGATTGTGCCCAAGAGTCTTTTATTAAAGCCTATAAGGGGTTATCTAAATTTAACCTTCAATCTCGTTTTAGTACATGGTTGTATCGAATCACAGTTAATACTTGTCTTAATCGGTTAGGAAGCGTCTCTCGAAAAAAGGAAGTAGCAATAGATGAATCTCAAAATATTGCAGGAAGCACAAAAGAACATCCCGATACTATAATTGAAAATAAGCACATTCAAAAACACATCAAACTATGTATGGAAAAATTATTAGAAGAGCACAAGGCCGTGGTGGTGTTGCGAGATGTGGAGGGGTTAAGTTATGAAGACGTGGCACAGGTTTTAGGGAAAACACTGGGGACCGTAAAGTCTCGATTAGCTAGGGCACGAGGTAAACTCAGAGTTTGTTTGGAGGGGGTACTTTGATGAATGAAGAACAACTCCTTCAAAATCTAGAGGCTTTTCTCAAGGGAGAGTTAAGTGCAAAGGAAATGGAATCCTTTGAAAAAAGT
>CAZLBO010000113.1:0-7217 GCA_964557725.1 uncultured Bifidobacteriales bacterium
GGACTTCATCCCACCTTAACATTTTAGCCTCTGAGGTAAGATGCTTTTTAACATATCCGGGAAAGTTATTTTGAAATTGAAGCCACTCTCTAATGGAGGTCGGTCTCTTTTTAAGAGGAATTTCTAAAATCACATTCAAACTTTCAATCAACCATTCTCTATTTGTATTGATAAACCCCCCTAAATCTGCCATCACTAACAATTTTTCATATTTCGTTTGAGGGTAAATAGAAGGTTGAGAAAAAGTGGTAGAAATAATCATCCCGTATAACTGTACTCGTTGAGAAAGAGTTAAACCCACTTTTTTTGCAAACAAATCTGCTTGAATGGCCGATTTCTCTTCATTTGAAAAGTCTTTGTTTCTTGTGTAAGCCATGTAACCATGTTGATAGTCGTGAAACATCGCCGCAATCAAAACTAACTGTTTTTCACTCTCTTGCCATTTTGTTTTTTTCAATAACGAACGTACCCTTTTAACTACAGAAAGGGTATGGTTTAAATTGTGATAAGCTAATTTCTTCTTCTTATCCAGCGTTTTAATTTCATTGTATATTTCTGTTTCAGATTGATGAAGGTAACGCGCTTCTAAACAAACAGGTTTTTCTAATTGAAGCCCACTGGATTTTAAATCCTTATTCAATACAGGTGCCACAATTTGCAAAGCATTAGGGCTTAACTGCTGAAGAGCATTAAAATAATCGTGTGAGAAATTCTTACTACTCATAGGTCATCATCATCTATTTTTCTTCTGTCCTAGATTCTACCACAAAAAGACAAAAAAAACCATTGTGCCTCTAAATTACCCCGTGCAATGGCCCACCTTTAGCCCCCAATTCATCTACCTTTTTTACGACCTGAGGGTCTGTTTCCAAAAGAGGCGCATGATGAGGCTTACTTCTTGCATCAATCACAAGAGAGCCTGTACAGCCCCAATGCTTATTCTTAGTAAAACTCCCCACCCCGTTAATATCCCATGCGGGGTTCGAGCGGGTAAAAGTAACCCATAAAAAGTTATTTAAGGTACGCGCTGTAAATTGACTATCATCCGTAAGAACAATTAAAGGAAAGTTTTTTAACCCTTCAAAAGGCTTTAAGTGAGTACACAGTGTTTTTTGTTCTTTCTGAGCTTGTCGCACTGTTTTATATTCAGGCCCCTTAACCGCTAACACCCCTGGCATCACCACTTTTAAACTCTTAAACTCTGAGGGCAAGGTTACTTCCGAGGGAACCTTCTTTCCCAACGTCCTCCTTGGAGTACCAGCCGCTGCAATCACTAGCTTAGAGCCTTCATTCAACCCCTCACCACTATAATCTAAGGTGTCAATGGTCGTTCGGGTCTGAAAGTGTAAGTCTTCTTCCCAACGCACCCGTTCTAAAACATGGGCAAAATATTTCTCGCTATTTTCGAGGTCTAGCCCCTCATCATCTTCTCTTGCAGTAATAAACAAGTATTTTGCTAATGAACACTGTCCATAGCCCAAAATAGCATGAGCGGTCGTCAATAACTCCCGTGGTTTGCGGTCTTCATAGGGAACATACCTTTCTGACCCAATGGCTATCATCAAGGGATGTACTCCTGCTGCATCTACCGCTTTTAAGGCTTTTACCCCAGGAATTTCTTTTGGCAATAAATCGCCTGTTAATTCATGAATAACCGCTCCAAAGCTTGTATCCTCTTGAGGAGGACGCCCTACAATCGTAAAAGGCCAAATCGCCCCTTCACGATGAAAGACTTGATCCACTTCCACTACAGGGAAGTCATGGGCTAAACTGTAATACCCTAAGTGATCTCCAAAAGGGCCTTCTGGTAAGGTACGCTTAGGGTCTATCCAACCCGTAATACAAAAGTCCGCTTGAGCACTTATAAAATGCCCTCCCGATCGTTGATACTCAAAATGCTTTCCCCCTAATGCTCCTGCAAACATCAGTTCGGACAATCCCTCTGGCAAGGGCATGACAGCCGCAAGGGTGTGACTAGGAGGACCTCCCACAAAAATACTCACTCGCAGCTTTTCTCCCCGACGGATTGCCTTTTGGTGATGATTGCCAATTCCACGATGTAATTGATAGTGCATCCCTATTTCTTTGTTGGCTTGATACTGCCCCCCCGATAACTGAATGCGATACATCCCCATATTTGATTGAAATATTTTAGGATTTTCAGGGTTTTCTGTAAACACCTGAGGCAAAGTAATAAACGCCCCCCCATCTTGTGGCCAAGAGTGTATTTGTGGCAACTGATCAATCTCCGTTGTATGCGCCCTCACTCCTGCTTCTTTTACCTTTTTAGGTAGGGCATTCCATGCCAACAAAGGGAGTTTTAAATAGTTTAAGGGCTTCTTCAAAAGTAATGAGGGGTCTGCTTTTACCTCAAAGGCTCGTCTTACTGTTTCAAATGTGTCGCGAAAAATAAACTTGGTTCTCTCTAAAGTTCCAAAAATATTGGAAACTGCAGGAAAGGAACTTCCCTTTACTTGATTGTACAATATAGCAGGGCCACCCGCCTCATACACTCTCCGTTGAATCTCTGCAAATTCTAAATATGTAGCAACCTCTTGCTCAAGAGTAATTAAATGCTGATTTGCTTTTAAGTCATCTATACATTCACGAAGACCACTATACGCCATATCCTAATTCCTTTATTAAAAAAGAGGGAAGTGTTTGCCTATCCCTGTGGATAATTTAAAATCCCACTGTATACTTTTACTTTGAAAAGAATACTTAGGATCAATTGCAATTGTCACAGGCAACCATGGTAAATAATAATTTGTTCCCTTAAGCTGAAGCCCTATCTCATTAAATTCAACCACATTGTACTTGAAACCGACATAGACACTCTTAATAGGGTAATCCTCAAAATCTAGTTGCCCATATAAAAGGGATAAGTAAATACTTTCTCTTTCATAAGTCGCTTCCACTGCCAAACCAGTCCACCGCTTGGATAGTTCTTCTTCAATGGTCACGGGAAAGAAGGTAAAAGTCCCAAAAGGAGTCCATTCATTTTTGGGGCGGTAATTTACCCCCCCTTCAAATTGAATCCCATGGGAAAGAAAGGGAAGTAATAGAAAAAAAAGAATAAGAAAGTAGCCAAAGGTTACCCTATTCGTCTTACCCTTTTTAAACATTTATACCCCTTGATTCTTCGCTCTTTTTCTTTTACCAGGTTCCAATATCTTCTTTCGTAAACGTATAGATTTAGGTGTAATTTCTACCCATTCATCTTCCGCAATAAATTCTAAAGATTGCTCTAAACTCAAACGAGTCGCAGGAGCTATTCGCAATTCTTTATCCTTACCAGCCGAACGCATGTTTGAAAGTTTTTTCTCTTTTTGAACATTGAGATCTAAATCCCCTGCTTTATTACTTTCTCCAATAATCATTCCTTGGTAGGATATTTGACCTGGGTCTACAAAGAAGGTGCCTCTATCTTGTAAATTATTAATAGCGTAAGGAATAATCTGCCCTGCATCTAAGGAAACCATCACTCCATTAGGACGTTTTTCAATTTTGTCCTTCATCGGTTGGTATTCTTTAAAACGATGATTCATCACAATATCGCCTCCGCAGGTATTTAACAAACTTGTACGCAAGCCAATTAGTCCACGAGACGGAATTAAAAAGTTAAGGACTTGTCCATCCGTAGTGTAATCAATCCCTAGCATTTCGCCTTTTCTTTTAGAAACCTGTTCAATCACCTTTCCGGCATAAACTTCTGGTGCTTCAATCACTAAACTTTCAATCGGTTCATGCTTAACGCCATCCACGTTTTTAAACACTACCTGTGGTTGCCCTACAGATAGTTCATAACCCTCTCGACGCATGTTTTCAATCAAAACGGAAATGTGCAAAACACCTCTTCCAAAAACTTTAAAACTATTTTCTGTTTCTGTAGGCTCTATGCGAACAGAAACATCTTTTTCTGCGGCTTTATAAAGAAAGTCTCTAATATGCCGACTTGTCACATACTTTCCTTCTTGTCCATAAAGGGGAGAATCATTCACTCCAAACACCATGCTCAATGTAGGTTCTTCCACACTGATTCGAGGAAGAGCTTCTGGCACTTCTCCACCGGCAATCGTATCGCCAATATCTACATCTGCAAGGCCTACAATTGCACACAAGTCACCTGCGCCTACGGAATCGACTTCTTCTTTTCCGAGACCTTTAAAAGTCATTAATTGCTTGATAACAACAGGAACGTTCACATCGCCTGCTTTAATCAAAGTCAATGGAGTATTCTTTTTAAGCACTCCTCGATACACTCTGCCAATGCCAATCCGACCCACATAGTCTGAATGCTCAAAAGAAGTAATTTGCATTTGTACATCCCCTTCTGGTTGAGCAGGAGGAGGAATTCGCTCTATAATTGTATCCATAAGTGGAGCTAAATTTTCGCCAGATGTTACTTCTTTTAAAGAAGCCCAGCCTGAACGTCCAGAGGCATATACAATAGGAAAGTCTAATAGATCGTCATCTACATCTAAATCTAAAAACAAATCTTCGATCGTACGTAACGCCACCTTAGGTTGAGCATCATCTCTATCCATCTTGTTCACGACGACAATAGGTTTCAAGCCCGCTTCAAGCGCCTTTCTCAATACAAATTTTGTTTGAGGCATTACTCCATCATGTGCATCTACTAACAAAACACAACCATCAGCTAATTTAAGAACTCGTTCTACTTCACCAGAAAAATCTGCATGCCCTGGGGTGTCTACAAGATTAATTTTAGTGCCCTTATAATTCAGGGAAATATTTTTAGCTAAAATGGTGATTCCACGTTCTCGTTCTTGATCATTTGAATCAAGAAAGCAATCCTCAACATCTTGCCCTTCTCTAAAAATTTGACAATACTTCATCATTTCATCGACGAGAGTAGTTTTGCCGTGATCGACATGGGCAATAATAGCGATGTTTCTTACATCTAAAGTACTTTGGGACATGGATTGAAACCTTTGTTTTTTAAAATTCGCGGGAAAGGTACAATTCTGTTTGTCATTAGCCAAATTAACTTGGACTTCTCGGCAATTTGAGTTTAGAAGGCGACAAATAGCTCTAATTCATCAATCTTTCCACCAGATAGCAGGCTCTTGATTCCGCTGTTTCTCTTCTACGTAACTTGCCCAGCCATTATTCTGAAAAGTCGAATCAGGATAAAACTCCCCCAACCCCACATCCAGTCCATTTGAAAAGGGAATGCGAAAATCCCCCCAAATGGCTTTTTTAATCTGCCCTGTTTTGTGACTCGTCCATGTTCCTACAAATTCATTATTTGTATAATTTTCTGAGGCTGTTGAAAAATCATCATATTTCATCGTCCCCTTCTCTTTATAATACCAAGAACTCGCCCCAATCCCCGAGAAGAAGCCGCTTCCCTTTTGATTCGTATCTTCTTTAAAGTAATACTTAAAAACAACCAACCCTTGAGTCATACTAGGGGAGTCCGACTCTTTGACCTCTCGAACATGAATAATTTCTATTTCCCCTGTAAAACTGCACTCAAAGTTCTGTGTCCTTGTCTTTCCCTTCACTCGATAAGTGCTTCCTAGCCCATCCGTTTTAGAAGCCGATAACACCTTGACCCTTAAGCGTTGGTAATTACTCCCCAAATAACCAAGGTTGTATTTTGAATGTTTTTCATTCGTCCAAACCCCTCTAAAATTTTTCTTTAGGTGCTGAGAGCTATCTTTGCTTTCTAAGCGTTCTAGGGCCAATTTCTGTTTCAAAAAAATGACACTCAAGTTTTCTAATACTTCTTGAGTCCATGTCACCGAAACAAACAAAACTAAAATTAAAATGTGGTTCATTACGCCTCAAACTGGTTTCCCTCAAGTCTATTATTTATAGGAGCTTCCTTGCCACGATTTTTCTAAAACCATCAAAAACAGAGACTAAACTCTTCTTTTTTTATCTTAAAAGGCTAATTTTATAGAATTAAGGCCACTTCTGCAAATTAGAAGTTGAACTTCTGATCTGCAATATCTATAATAATAGAAATGTTTGAAAGACACATCACCGAGCAATTAACAAAGTATTTGGCTCAATACCCTGTAGTTACAATTACAGGACCCCGTCAATCAGGCAAAACAACGCTCTGTAAAAAGTTTAAAAACCGACCTTATGTAAGTCTCGAAGACCCCCATCAAAGGGAGCGTGCTTTAAAAGATCCCTTGCAGTTTTTAAAAGATTATAAAGGAGGAACAATTGATGAGTTTCAAAAGGTTCCACTACTTACTTCTTATATACAAGGTCTCGTAGATGATTGGAATGAAGAAGGTGTATACATCTTAACGGGAAGCCAGCAATTTGAAGCCATGAGCCAAGTTTCACAGAGTTTAGCGGGAAGAACAGCTCTTTTAAAGCTCCTTCCTTTTAGTTGCGGTGAAATAAAAAATGAATTTCAAACGGAAAAATTAGCGACTAGTATTTGGCGGGGGTTTTACCCTAGAATTTATGATAAAAACCTCAATCCATACGAAGCCATGTCTTTCTATTTCCAAACATATATTGAACGAGATGTAAGAGCCCTCATTAACATTAAAAACCTCAATCAATTCGAAAGGTTTGTTAGGCTATGCGCTGGGAGAACAGGTCAATTACTGAATTTACAAAACCTAGCTGGAGAAGTCGGAGTAAGTTACCACACCATTAATGAATGGATTTCTGTTTTAGAGGCTAGTTACATTATTTATCGGCTACAACCACATTATAAAAACTATGGAAAAAGGCTAACAAAAACAACCAAACTTTATTTTTGGGATACAGGGCTCTGCTGTTTTCTATTGGGAATTCAATCTCCTGAACAACTTCAACTCCATCCCTTTTACGGATCACTTTTCGAAACATTTGTCATTTCAGAGCTCTACAAACAACAATACAATAAGGGGAAATTACCCTCTTTTTATTACTGGAGAACAAGCTCCAATGAAATAGATTTACTCATGGACTTTGGCTCTACGCTTTTTCCTCTCGAAATAAAATCAGGCACCACTATCGCTAGTGACTTTTTTAAAGGATTAAATTTCTATTTAAGTCAAGACCCCCAACTTACCAAAGGAGCCCTTGTTTATGGTGGAAGGGACTCTTATACACAAAACAACATTCGCATCATCAGTTATTTAGACATTACAATGTTAAGCGATCTCGATTACCAGCTTAAAATTTAAAACTTCTTTGCCATTCGTTGGTGAGAAATTCCCGCTTCTGCAAAAATGCTT
>CAZLBO010000114.1:0-7217 GCA_964557725.1 uncultured Bifidobacteriales bacterium
TCTCCAAAAATATAGAGCCCCTTCTTTACTCGGATAATAACGCCTTTTTTTATGAGCTGTGTTATTTTATCACGAGGTTTTTGAAGGTCTGAAAGTGCATTCGTTAATGCTAAATAATCAAACTCTTCTCTATCAATTTTTCTTCTTAAATTAAACATTATACTTATATTCTAGCATAGTATGTCCATAAAAACAAGACATACTATACCAAAAAGAATGATTTTGGGTTTAATTTAAACCAAATAAGGCTTAATTATAAGCCTTTTCACCGTGTAGAGAAATATCCAAGCCTTGATTCTCTTCTTCACTGGTCATTTTAAAACCCATGGTTTTGTTGATGACATAAATCAATATAAATGTTACAACCACAGAGTAAGCAGCAGTGGCTAAGACGCTTTTGAGTTGAATGAGAAATTGAGAGGTTCCAGAGGTTCCGTCCGCCACGGAATGGGGGAAGAAAATAGAATTGTAACCTACAGAAGCAAATAGGCCACATCCTAAGGCACCTATTGTACCGCCTACACCGTGGATTCCAAAAGCGTCAAGAGAATCATCGTAACCCAATTTATGTTTGGAAGCGACCATGGTATAACAGATAATGGAAGTGATAAAACCTAAAATAAGGGCTGATCCTGGTTGAACACTGCCTGCCGCAGGGGTGATAGCGACGAGTCCTGCCACGAGACCTGAAACGGCTCCCAAGGTACTGGCCTTTCCTAAATGAAACCTTTCTGCAAGGAGCCAGCCACAGAGACCAGCGGCGGGTGCCACAAAAGTATTGATTAAAGCAAGTCCTGCGGCGCTGTTAGCACCTAAGGCCGAGCCAGCATTAAAGCCAAACCATCCAAACCATAAAATACCACCGCCTAAAACGGTGTAAACTAAATTGTGAGGGAGCATGGAGCGATCGGGGTAACCAATTCTTTTTCCTAAAAAGATACAGGCTATTAGCCCTGCAACTCCAGAGATAATGTGAACCACCGTGCCTCCCGCAAAATCAATGGCACCATCTTGAAACAACCATCCATTTTCAGACCAAACCCAATGACAAACAGGGTCATAGACAAAAGTACCCCAGAGTAAGATAAAAAGAACATAAGGGCCAAACTTAATGCGTTCGGCAAAAGCCCCTGCAATAAGAGCCGGAGTGATACAGGCAAAGGTACCTTGAAAGGCAATCCATACATAGGTAGGAATGGTACCGGTGATGCTGTCGGGGCCAATACCTGTAAGAAATACATGGGAAAAATCACCAATAAACGCGTTGCCAGAACCAAAGGCAAGAGAGTAACCAATAACGACCCAGTGGACTGTCATAACTCCCAGAGCGATAAAGGAGTGCATTAAAGTACCAAGGATATTTTTGGATCGAACCATACCTCCATAAAATAAGGCTAGGCCAGGAATCATAAATAACACGAGGGCAGTAGAGATAAGCATCCAAGCGGTGTCGCCTGTATCGAGGGTGGCTTCGCCAGCCCATGAATTACCCAGAGTAAAAAGAAGTATGAATAGAAAAAATATTTTAAATTTCATTAGACGGCTTCCTCTCCTCGTTCATTAGTTCGTATACGTATGACTTCTTCTACAGATGAAATGAAGATTTTTCCATCTCCAATCTTTCCTGTTTCAGCTGATTTTTGAATAAGAGTGATGATGCCTTCTACTTCATCGTCTTGGCAGACAATATTGATCTGAAGTTTAGGGACAAAATCAATGGTGTATTCCGATCCTCTATAAATTTCTGTATGCCCTTTTTGACGGCCAAAGCCTTTGACTTCGGAAACAGTGATTCCCTTAACCTTTTCCCCTAAGGCTTCTCTTACTTCATCTAGTTTATGGGGTCTTATAATAGCTTCAATTTTTTTCATTTTTATTCCTTGGTTGACAAGTAATGTTTATTACTGCCTATTTGTCACAAATGATGTCAAATTCTCAAGTTGAAAAACTAAAAAATTACGAAAGGAATCGACAAGGTACCCTACTGTTTTTATCCGCTTTTTTCATTTGTTTTGTTAATAATTGTCACTTATTCCTTTGAGGACTAAGTTGACAAGCAAGGGGAGAACAAGTAAATCGAGAAGAATATTCTCAGAGACTTTAAAGCATTTTAAAAAGGAGGGGCCTTGAATTTTAAAACAATAGGAAGTGCGGTTCTCATTTTTAGTTTCGTGCTTTTTCTTTTCTATAAGGGAGGAAAGCAATCGTCCACCTCTCGTCCGATAATGGTTTTTGCTGCCGCAAGTCTAACAGAAGCACTTGAAGAAATAGGACAACAGTATCAAAAAATAACAGGCCGTGTGGTTCAATTCAATTTTGCAGGGTCAAATGTATTGGCCCATCAAATTATAAAATCAAATCGCGCGGATCTTTTTATCAGTGCCAATGAATATTGGATGGATCAGGTGATGGCCAAAAAGAGAATGGTAGTTGCTTCGAGGACAGCCCTCCTGACCAATGGTTTAGTACTTGTGGCTCATCAGAAGTCTTTGCTTCGTGTAAAAGATCAAAAAGATTTATGTGAGTTAACCTTTAGGCGTGTCGCCCTTGGTCAACCAGAGGCTGTACCAGCAGGGAGGTATGCGGTGGAGTGGTTGAAGTCTGTAGATTGTGGGGAGAAAAGTTTATGGGAGGTTTGGAAAAAACGAGTGGTGCCTGCCTTAGATGTTAAGTCTGCTTTGAATTATGCGGAAAGGGATTCTTCTCTTATCGCAGTAGTGTATCAAACCGATAGTCAAACCTCCGATAGGGTGAGAGTCCTTTATGCTGTTCCCCCCTCGGAAGCACCCAAGATTACCTATTCCTTAGGAATGACAAAAAAAACTTCTGATTCTAATGACGAGGCCTCCTCTTTTTTTGAGTTTGTACAAACAGAGGAAGCCCGAATCATTTTTAAACAACATGGTTTTTCTCCTTTATTTTAAGAACCAATAAAAATCAATAAAATCAATAGAAACGAATGAAGAGAATAAAAGAGAGGGAATAGGAAGCGGAGAATGGGAAGTGAATTAACAGAAATAATTTTTCTGACCTTGCAGTGTGCTTTTGTTTCTGCCACGTTGGTTTTTATTCCCGGTATCCCCTTGGCATACTGTTTATCACGATTTTCTTTTAAGGGAAAGACTTTTCTTCTGTCATTGATTAGCCTCCCCTTGGTTTTACCCCCCACAGCGGTGGGGTATTTGATGTTGGATCTTTTAGCACGGGAGAGTGTGCTCGGAAGCTTTTTAGAAGGAATAGGGGTGGAGGTAATCCTCACTCCCAAGGCCATTATTATAGCAGGGGCAACGATGTCCTTGCCTTTGGTGGTGCGTACAGCTAAGGTGGCATTTGATGGAGTTTCTCCTCAATTAGAAAAAATGGCATGGACATTGGGTTATTCTCCTGTTAAAACTTTTTTAAAGGTGACGATTCCCCTAGCAGGTAAAGGGTTGATGGCCGCTTTTATTTTGGGCTTTACCCGCTCTATGGGAGAATTTGGCGCGACAGTGGTATTGGCTGGTAATATTCCTGGAGAAACGCGAACTATTTCCTCGGCTATTTTTGTAGCGCAACAAACGGGGCAGAGTGACAAAGCTTACTTTCTTATAGGGGTGGCTTCTCTTGTAGGGTTTATTGCCATACTTACCTCAGAGCTTCTTTCAAAACAAACAGAAAAGAGGGGTGTGTGAACTCTAATCCTAAAGGCATGAATTTGGAATTTGATTTTAAATTGAATTTAAATCAATTTGACTTAAAGCTAAAAGGCTCTTTAAAACAAATGGTTACAGGTGTTTTTGGTACATCGGGGTCGGGTAAAACAAGCTTTGTTGAATCTATTATTGGCTTGAGAAGTGGGGGAAATAAAAAAAAGAGATTACAGGGGAAGTTGACGTGGAAGGGGAGTGTTTGGTTTGATTCTGCCCATGGTACCCACTTACCCGTCCATCAACGCAACATTGGTTATGTCTCCCAAGAGGCCTTACTCTTTCCCCATAAAAATGTGGAAGAAAACTTGAGGTTAGGTGAACTTCGATTTAAACGTAGCCAGAAGACCGATGATTTATTTGAAGCGGCTGTAGAGACGTTAAACTTAAAACCATTATTAAAAAGAAGTGTGACCTCATTGTCAGGGGGAGAAAAACAAAGGGTAGCTTTGGGGCGGGCTGTTTGTTCTCAACCCGATTTACTGGTGATGGACGAGCCTCTTGCCTCTTTAGATGGGGAACTAAAAGAAAAGATAAAGCCCTATTTAATGAGAATTAAAGAAAAATTCAATATTCCTATGTTGATGGTTTCTCATAGTCCTGAAGATATGATTGAGTTATGTGATGAAGTTTTAATCCTAGAACAGGGACAATTGCTCACAAGGGGTAACCCCATAGATATTTTTAATAACTTCTATCGATTAAAAAAAGAGAATCAGAGTCATTGTAAAAATTATTTAACCGGCTGTGTGGTAGGGGAGGACAAGGACAAAACACGTATTCTTTTGAGTGGTGCTTCGTCAGCCCATGAGTTGTCGGTGCCTCCATTAAATAAAAAAGCAGGGGACAAGGTGGTATTGAGCCTTCCTGCAAGAGAAGTCATTATCTCTTTAGAGCCTCTTTATGGTTTATCGGCACAAAATATTTTATCGGCAACTCTTACAGAAATTCAGGAGTATGATTACCATGTTTTGGTTTCTGCTCAATTAATGGAAACGGAAATAGTTATTGTTGCCGAGGTCACTCCCCAGGCCACTCAAAAGTTAGGGTTAAAGGTGGGGATACCTGTTTTTTTAGTGATCAAGTCCCACTCTTTTGTGGTTTAAGAAAGTAAAAGAATAGTGCCATTGGGCTGTTAAATGGATTATAATTCAAAGAGTCATTAACACTTAGGTATACGGTGAAAACAAAATTTGTCATTATAAGTAAAAGTAATGAATTTTCTTTTTTATTTTTAGAAGAAATTGCCCATTACAATGTAGAGATAGAAATGGTAGAAAGCTGGACAGCCATGCAGAAACTGTTTGTTAAGGCCAAATATCACGGTATTTTTGTGGATGTAAAGTCCAAACTAGGGCTTTCACCCGAGGACAAGGAGTTAGCGAATCACATACAGGGTTTGTATCCTGTGATGTATTTAAAAAGAAAGCCTGATTCTACGGTGATAGACACTTTACTTATGGGAGGAGCTGCGGAAGATAGCTCGGTGGATAATTTTATTCACAATATTTGCGCCAATTTTCCTGGTCGGCAAATGAGAATTTGTGAAAGAAAAGAGATTCATTTTAATGTGATGGCTCATCCTTCATTAAAATTAGCAGAAGTTCATGCTCTTAAAACGGTGACAATGGATGTTTCTTATTCAGGTTGCTTTTTGATGACCAGTCAACCATGGGAGTTAAATAGTCACATTTGGTTGCAGTTTAAGGAAATGAGTGAGAATGACCCCATTGAGGGAAAGGTCGTGCATATTGCAGGATGGGGAAAGAAGATGATTCTACCTGGTCTGGGAATTGAATTTGTGAAAATGAGTGATGTTCAACAAAAAGAATTGATTAGAAAGTTTAAGATTCCCAATATTTGCGAATTGTAAAGAGGTTCTATTCGTCAAGATTTTTAATTGGGTTCTCTAAAACCCATGCTTCCCCGGATTCAAAACTAGGGAAAAGTCGAATTTGTAAACCACTACTTTGTGTGTCGCTGACAAAAGCTTTTAAGGTTTATTGAGTCCTTTTAGTTTGTATAGCCAAAGCCACCACTTCCCATATGTGCATAACCCACTCCGCTGTCTTGCCCTAAGCCCGATTCAGGGTTGGGGATTTCTTGAACTTCTTCATGGGGGATGTGAACTTGACCTTCTTGTAATTCGGTTCCCTCTGGCATCGTTACGGCTAGTCCACCCGTTTCAGTACTTTCGATATTGTTTCCCAATACAAAATCAGCTTCTGTTGAAGGGATGTTAAGAGTACCTTCATTTAATTCAGTCCCTTCAGGAACTTGAACAATTAAGTGTCCTTCGCTATTAACAGATAGACCTTCATTTAAAATAAAGGCACAGTCAGCGGGGGGAATCTCCACAGTTCCCTCTTCAGGGTTCCATTGTGAGTCTCCAGGGAGTTCTATTTGTACATTTCCGTAGGGGTCTGTTGAGACTCCTTCATTTAACGCAAACTCACCTTGGCTTTGTGGTAGAGTAATTTCTCCTGTTTGGCTATCAAAGGTCGTGCCCTCAGGAGCTTGTACTTCTAGTTGTCCTTCAGGAGTGGTTTGCATTCCCTCGGGTAAAACGGAATAAGCTTGTTCTTGAGGGATGGTAAGAAGACCCGAGTTAGGGTCGATTTGCGAACCCTCGGGGCAATCGACTGTGACAGAGCCATCGGAGTTGTAGTGAGACCAATCGGAAGGTTCGGGGGCAAAGTCCTGTTGCTCGGGGGCAAAGGTGATTTGACCTGCTTCCACATCAAATTGTGTTCCTTCGGGGCAATCAATCTGTAAAGACCCATCAGCCTGCACCTGTAGTTCCTGAGGTAAAATTCCTTCTGTTTCACCATGAGGTACTGTAAAGGTGCCAGCTTCGGGGTCAATTTGTGTTCCTTCGGGGAGGCTTACGTGAACCTCGCCTCCTTCTCCTACAGTGATATTTTCTGGTAATACAGATTCAACTGTGTGATGGGGAAAAGTCAGACTATTGTCTTCGGGAGAATAATCGGCATCGGGATGAACATCCCATGTAAGTCCTTCGGGGCTAATTGCTACTCCTGGACCAGTATAGGGAGTGATGTCGTCTGTTTGAGTCGGGTCAATTTCAAGGGTATGTGTAGCCGCTTGAAACTCTGATCCTTCAGGCAAATCGACTAATACATTTCCTTCGGGTGAAATATGGATGGGGTCAGGTAAAAACTCCTCGGCAGCTTTGCCATCTAATTCAAACTTACCTTCAACAAATTCTCCGCCTTCGGGGAGAGGGTAATCACAAGAACCATCGGGGTTCCACTCTAAACCTTCTGGTTTGTAGTCGGACATATAATCTTGAGTATAGGTATCAGATTCAGGTGGGTTTGTTCCCCAACCATATCCTCCTCCATCTCCTAAGCCACCGTTACTTAGGCCTTCTGTAAATCCTGTTCCTGTAGAATGGGGCATGGGGCAATTATCCAGTGCCTCGGTATCCATTTTTAATTGTCCGTCTTTGCAGTCTACTTCTCCTTGATCAATGTCAATGTGTAAACCTCCTTCTGGAGTCACATGGTA
>CAZLBO010000115.1:0-7204 GCA_964557725.1 uncultured Bifidobacteriales bacterium
AGGGCATCCGGACTATCACATTACAGAAGGAAACCTCCTCTTTGAAGGCAATGACATTAGTCAATTAGAGCCTACGGAGCGTGCATTAAAAGGTATCTTCATGGGCTTTCAGTACCCTGTAGAAATAGCAGGCATCAACAATGCCGAATTCTTGCGTGCCACATACAATGCCAAACAAAAATTTTTGGGCAAAGACGAGTTAGACTCTATGGATTTTGAAGGTATTCTTACAAAAAATATGGACTTGTTGCAAATGGATAAAAAATACAGAGAACGAGATTTAAACTCAGGGTTTTCTGGCGGAGAAAAAAAACGCAATGAAATTCTACAAATGGCAGTGCTTCAACCCAAGCTAGCTATTTTAGATGAGACAGATTCTGGCCTAGATATTGACGCACTTAAAATTGTGGCAAATGGGGTAAATACTCTTAAAAATAAAGACAATGTTATTTTACTCATCACCCATTATCAACGCTTATTAGATTACATTCAACCTGATTTTGTCCATGTATTGAGCGGAGGAAAAATCATTAAATCTGGCGGCAAAGAACTGGCCTTAGAATTGGAATCTAAAGGTTACGATTGGATTACAAGTTAATATGACCACTCTTCAAGAAAAAAACAAATTCTTAAGCTTTAAAGAGCGACGTTCAAAGAGTTTAAGTCCTGAGCTTATTTCTCAATTTCAACAATTAGTAGAGGCCTCGTCCTCTATACTCAAGGCCCTCAAGCAAGAGGCTTTAAAGACTCTTTTAGAGGTGGGAATTCCCTTTTCGAAATCAGAAGATTATTCAAGTATTAATACTTCATTTATCGAAAGCTTTTACCAGTTAGAAGTACAGCCATCCTCTCAAAAAAAAGAGGCTAAACCTTCTTTAGCTCCACTTCTTCCGTTTACTCACAATTCGATCGTCATTATTAATGGCAAGTATTCTAAAGAGCATTCGCAATTAATCGATCCCATCCATATTAGTCTGTTAGAAGAACATTCTTCTTCTGATAAATTAGCACAACTAGCTTGTAACAACCAAAAAGAACAGAATGATTCGGTTGCCGCATTAAGTGTTCTCTGTGCGGCTAACCCTTTAGTGATAGACTTTCCTGAACATGTCACATTAAAATACCCTGTACATTTACAATTTATACATTCGAGTCATCAACAATCACTACAAAGGGCAGACACCCATTTGATTATTCAATGTGGCACTCACTCTCAAGTCGATTTAATCGCACAATTCTCAAATGACTCTTTAACTCATGAAGTCATGAATTCTACAACCATTGACTTCGCAATAGAAGCAGAAGCAAAACTGAGTTGGAATGCTATAATTGAAGAGAAGAAGCATGTCCGCCACTTCTTTAAAGCCTTTGTCCGATTGGGAAAAGCAGCTTCTTTTTATGGAAATAATTTAGTCAATGGCCAGCATTTTAATAGACAAAGTGTGGAAGCCCATCTTGAAGAAGAAGGCTCTTATGCCGAATGGAATTGCGCCTCACTGGTCAACAAAAAAGCACAAGTACATCAACACTTACTTTTTTTACACAAGGTACCCCATTGTAATTCGAAGCAACTATTTAAAAATATTTTAAAAGAAGACTCTCGCACCAGTGTTGATGGCACGGTTATTGTAAACGAAGGAGCCCACCATACTGACGCACAACAATTGATCAATAACCTGATTTTAAGTGACTCGGCCAGAGCCACAAACAAACCCAATTTGATGATTTTTGCTGATGATGTAAAATGTGCCCATGGGGCAACCATTGGACAATTAGATTCCGAACAAATATTCTACTTGCAATCACGGGGAATGACAAAGCATCAAGCCCTTGCCTTATTAATGGATTCCTTTTTACAATCCACCTTTTCTGAAATAGAAAAGGCTGAAATAAAAGATTGGTTCAGTCAAAAAATAATTCAACTCCTAGCTTAAGGGATTCCCCAATGCCTAAACCCACTCTAACAGAGACCAAAAGTTTTAAAAATGACTTTCCTTTTTTTCAAGGAAGGTCGATTCATTATTTAGATAGTGCTGCCACCACTCACAAACCAAAATCTGTGATTGATGCGATGAATAAGTTCTATTCAGAATCCTACAGTACCGTCAGGAGAGGGGTTTATCAACTCAGTGCCCAAGCCACTCAAACTTATGAAGCCACCCGAAAGAAAACCGCTCAACTTTTAGGGGCTACTTCCGAAAATGAAATCATCTTTACCAGTGGAACCACTCAATCCATTAATTTAGTCGCCTATTCCTATGCCAGAAAGTTTATCAAAGCAGGAGATGAAATTTTAGTTTCTGCCATGGAGCATCATGCCAACATTGTCCCTTGGCAATTAGCTTGTGAAGAAACAGGGGCTCATTTAAAAGTAATTCCCATGAATGATCAAGGGGAGCTTCTCCTAGACGAATACCAAAAATTACTCAGCTCTAAAACTAAATTAGTGGCTGTTAATTACGTTTCTAATGCTTTAGGTACTATTAACCCTCTTAAAGAAATGACCCAAATGGCTCATCAAGTCGGTGCTCGTATTTTAGTCGATGGGGCCCAATCCACCTCCCATTTACAGATAAATGTAGCAGAATTAGATATTGATTTTTACGCTTTTTCGGGGCATAAAATCTATGGCCCTACAGGAATTGGGATTCTCTACGGAAAAAAAGAACTTTTAGAACAAATGCCTCCTTATCAAAGCGGTGGAGACATGATTGAGAACGTCACCTTTGAGAAAACTACCTTTCTCCCCCCTCCTCACCGATTTGAGGCTGGTACCCCAGCAGTTGCCGAGATTATAGGGCTTAATGCTGCTCTTGATTATTTAAACTCTGTGGGCTTAGAGACCATTGCCCAACACGAAGCCCAACTTTTAGAGTATGGCACCCAAAAACTCCAATCAATAGATGGTTTAACTTTAATGGGGACCGCAAAAAAGAAGGCTGGTATTCTCGCTTTTACGATTAAAAACATCCACCCACATGATATTGCGACTCTTCTCGATGAATCACATGTAATCATTCGCTCGGGTCACCACTGTGCACAACCTATTATGCAACGGTTTGGCGTAAATGCTACCGCCCGCGCCTCTTTGGGTCTCTACAATTCATTTGAAGATTTAGACGCTTTAGTGGATGGATTAGAAAGAGTTAAACGGATTTTTGGATAGCCAATAACTAAGATTTAGTTCTATACCATAAAACATTTCTCTTTTCAAGTTTTTTGTTTTTTTTTGTTTTTAACACGAACAGGAATGTTAACAACTGTTGATACATGTGGATAGCATGTTGAAAGAAGCTAAACTCAAATAATTGTAAGCTGATTTTTTGATAAAATATTGTTTTTTTTGTTTTCCTCTATTTTATTCCCTAGCCTTTTTTCTAACTTCTTTTCTGAAGGAGGGGGAGAAGCAAATTGGATACCATTTATAAAACACTATTTCAGATTGATTTTTATAAGGAATCTCTTTCTAGTGAAAAAAAGCTGACCCCTATTCATTCGGGCATTGATATAATCCCCACAGCCCCCTCACTCGCAGCTCTTACTGATTTAGGGCTTCTCTTTCAAACAAATAAAAATGGGTTTGCTGTTTTTTATTCAGAACAAAAAACAGTGCTCAATGAGGCCACATTACAAGAGCTAATAAAATTCAGATTTCATGTTTACTTAAACCAGTGGCTTCAAGAAGAATTTGCCTTTCCCAAAAAAACAAACACTATTCCTGAAATATATTATCTGTCTAATCTAAAGGAAAATATTCAAACCTTAGGGGGAAAATCACACTCTCTATTACATCAAAACCCTCAAAAAAGCCATGCTTCTAAAATGGATCAACTAAAGATTCGTAATTCTTTATTTCTTTATGAATTAGAATCTCCCGACTCTCTTATTGACCTCACTATTAAAGATTTTTCGGGGACTATCATTTTTGAGAAAAACGTCATTAAGATTGATGACAAATTTCGTTGCTTTGTGGATTTAACTGAGCAAGGAACGGGAAAGTACCAACTTGAAATCAATGGAGTTCCCAAAGAATCTTTTTATGTAGACAGCCTTCTCTTGGCAAAATCGCCCTATGCTCTCTTAGATATTTATCACTTTCAAGGCCTACCAGAAAAATACCGTTTTTTAGACGAGCAATCAAATCCCTCACCTAAACATTATTCGGCTATTTTCAAACAATCGACTTCCGTTCAAACGCTTAATCCTGATTTTTATAAGTCCGATTCCCATCATAGCGATTTTTAGGATACCTCGTTTTTTTTGTCATCGAACCAATAAAAAAACTTTCTATTCCAAAGAATTGGGAACAAATAGTTTTTGTGAAAATTCAATGTCTACCCCATTAACCTGAGTACTGTACCTTACATTTACTAATCCACTTGGTAACAGCATTCCTTTTAACACATTAATACCCGTTATTCCACGGGGTATTATTTTACTGGAAACAGAGAATAAGTCCGTATCTGCATTAATAGTATCCATTTCAATTATAATCCTTTTATCGAAATATAATTTTGAGTTTTTAAAGCCTGAGACACATCCTTCACAATCTGAACCCGAAGACAATGTACTTTTTTTCTCAAATTTAGCCCTTTCAATAATATTTACTTCTTTCAAAACAGACTCTAAAGTATCTACACTTACACCTGAATACTTACCATTAAGCACAATTCCATAATTACGATTCTCGCAACCTTTTAAGCTACAACTCGATGAATAATTAACACACTTATAGATAAAAAAACAAAATACGACTAAAACTAATTTTTGATTCATTTTCACTTTAACTCCCCCTGAGCTTGCCTGAAAAAAAGAATACTAAATTAATCTTAATTTCTGAAGCCTAAAATAACTCTAAAAACATCACTATCTAAATTAGTGATTCTTTTGTTGTTAGAGATGGTATAATCTTATGGTCTAAAAAACTAACACTTTTTTTACTTAAAAGGGTCTCTAAACAAAGTTCACATGAGAATATCAACGTTACCAAAATTTCCTTATCGATTTTTTGGATTGATCTGTTCACTCCTATTTGGGGGAGTCGCTATTCTTTATGTTATTGCTTATTTTCAGAACCAAGACTTAATAGAAGAACAAGCAAATGCTTATTCTGATCTTATCATCAATGAAATCATTAAACCCAATATTGATAGTCCATCACTTTCCTTCAATTTAAGAGCATCTCTTTCAAAACAAAAAGTTATCACCAAACTGTTGGTCTATTCAAACTCAGGAACTTTTTTAGGCGGATACAATCAACAGGATACAACAAGAAACCTTATGGAGTTAAACAAACAACTCAAAAAACATAAAGAATCTCATTTTAATATTGTAAAGGAAGTAAACTTTAGCCCAACGGATAGGGCTTACACATACATAAAACACACCTCAAAATTTACAGTTAAAAATGCCTTATTCTATTTTTCTATTATTATTGGCCTTTGTTTAGTCATTGCTTACATCCTCTCTTTTACTCTTAAAAGAAAATTTATTTCCCCTTTTATCAAAATAATCAACATCACAGAAAGAATGGGAACAGGTGAAATCACTAAAATGGACAAGAGTGTCCATCAAGGAAATTTTGAACATCTATTTCAAAAACTGCGCAATACGGATCGCCGCCTCTATACGTTTAAAAGTGATTTACAAGAGCTCAATAAAGAGATTTTCAAGAAAAACAAAAATCTTATTCAAAGTGAAAATAGAATGAGAGGGATCATTGAACATTCTTTAAATGGTATTTTTACACTAGATGTCAGAGGAACCGTCCAGTTTTTCAACCCCATTTGCGAAGAGCTATTCCAATGGAGAAAAGAATACGTTATTGAAAAGAATATTTCCATGTTATTGCCCAATAAAGATGATAGTCAATACGATAATTCCATTGACGAATATATTATGAAGGATAGTTATGAAGTCACAGGAGTTAAAAAAGACATTGTTTGTCGCAGAAAAGACGGCAGCCTCTTTAATGCTATTATTTCATTAAGTCACGTCAATTTAGAAAAAGAAACTTTTTTTACAGGGATCATCCAAGATGTCACGGAGCAAAAATCAGTTCTAAAGAAATTAAACCTTAAGAGAGAACAAGCTGAAAAAACAACTCTTAGCAAAACAAATTTGCTTAACAGAATTTCACAACGTTTAAGAATCCCCATGCACACTATCCTCGGAATGAGCAAATTACTTTCGGATACAAAGCTTTCACAAAACCAACAGGATCTTTTAGCAGGGGTTCAATTAGCAGGCAAGTCGCTTGTTTCTATTGTTGCAGATACATTAGATGTTACCGATCTTGAAAATAAAGAACTAACCGTCACCCCCACCAAAACAAATTTATTGCGTTTATTAGAAAAGTCTGTTCGTTCCCTTTCTTTTACTACTCGAAATAAAGAGCTTGATCTCTTTATTCAATACCACCCTTCTATCCCCCTTCATATTATGATTGATCCTGATAGGTTAGAACAAGTATTGTTCCCTTTACTCAGTCATTCTATACAATCTGCGGCAACTCAACTCATTCTCATTCACGTTGAACTTTTTAATAAAAAGCAGTCACTAAAAATTTCAATCTCTAATAAAGAACCAGCAGCCCTAAGTCCTGAACAAGCCCCTCCCTCTATTTTTTCAGAATCAGAAAAGCATTTAACCACTAACAAACTCAAAAACACTTCTTTTTCTGAAAGTCAGAAAATCATTAAACTAATGGGTGGAAGTCTTGATATTGAAGAAGAAGAAAATCATGACTTTGCTTGTACCATTTACTTTAATCATTTCCAAAAGTTATTATTACCCCATTCTATTCATCGAAAAGAACAACGTTTAAAAGGCCTCCGTGTACTTCTAGGCCCTTTTCACCTCAGAAGTGCCAATGAAATCAAAAACCACATTACCTATCATGGGGGAAGCGTCATAGAAAGTCATTCTCCCCAAGAATGTTATGACCTCATCAAAAAAGAAAAACTAAATGGTTACTTTCATGTAATACTTCTTGATGATGACCAAGGCGGCTTGACAAGTTCTCAATATATTCGAGATGAATCCTTATCAGAAAACTCACACATCTATATATACTCACACCATACTTCTCCTTTTAATAGTCATGACACCCCCCCCTTTGAAGAGTGGCTCCAAAAACCCCTACAAATATCTATTCTTTTAAAAAGACTTGATTTTATGCTTCACCCTGAAACCATCAACCATT
>CAZLBO010000116.1:0-7168 GCA_964557725.1 uncultured Bifidobacteriales bacterium
GGGATTCATAGAGAAATAAATAGGATCTGAAAATTGGCATTAGAATATGCCTATAAAGGGGGGAAAAGTAAAATAGAAGCTGAATTGATGGAAATTGTTGTAGAAGATTTAGGGGGAGATAGCCTTTAATGAGTAAAAAAAAAAAGAGGGATAAGCTTTGCTTCTCTAAAGAATAAACAGAGTGGTGAGTTTGAAACTGTTGAAGTTGAAAAAGTTAAGGTCAACTATCCCGACCGTGAAAACTTAAATTTTAATCGCAAGCCTGATGCGAATGTATTTAAAGAAAGAACATTTGTTGCAGAAAATGATCCTCTTCGAATCCCTGAAAAGTTAACACCAAGAGAAAGTAAACTCGATAGCACTGACGAAGAATTTGACATGATGAAGTATGTCAGTATTTTGTATATACGAAAATACTGGTTTTTAGCTGTGATGTTGATAGTACAAGGGGGAAGCTTTCATTTTAATAAGAATGCACCTCGTTTTTATAAATCATATTCACGTTTAGCTGTTAAACTAAACCCCTTAGAACACGCTGTAGGCAACTTGTATGCCTCCGAAAGAGATGTTCTTGCAACAAATCATTATGAGAATTTAAAAATTCCTGATGAAGGGTTTTTGGAATCTGTATCAAATAATATTAAAGGAGAACTATTACCTTCAGAGATAGAAGGACAGTATAGCGTGAGACAGGAAAGAGGCTCTAGCTTGATATTGATTGAGGTTCAAACAAAAAATGCAACCT
This sequence comes from uncultured Bifidobacteriales bacterium, assembly GCA_964557725.1. GTDB lineage: Bacteria > Fibrobacterota > Fibrobacteria > UBA11236 > JADFYW01 > CAZLBO01. Next base: position 746 of record CAZLBO010000116.1, read on the forward strand.
TGTCTAACCATCTAGCTGATGTATTAGCAAAAACTTACGAAGAGTATGACCTTCAATTTAGGCAAAGAACTTATCATGAAAAGGGAAATTGGATACTAAAGCAATTAAAATCTAGAAAGAAAATACTAGATAGTTTAGAAACAGAGATAAAGTTTTTTAGAAAAGAAAACCCGAAATTTTCTGGAACGACAGTTCTCACAAATGTGTTAAATATTGAAAATGAATTAAAGGAAATTTCACTAAAAAAGGAAGAAAGTGAGCACCGGTTAAAGCTTGCTTTAAACTCATTAAAGGGTTTGGATTCTGTTATCGTTTCAGAGATAACTCGTGACAAACCCTTTCAGAAAGAATTATTGAGAATGGAACTGGAGTTGGCGAAGTTAAAAGTTGATTTTGGAGGTGAAAGTCGAAAAGTTAAAAAGAAAATAGAACAAATGAATAATGTGAAAGAGTTAATGGATAAAGGTCTACAGAAAGGGTCTTATACAACTACGATTCAATCAAATCCAAGGTTTATATTTTTACAAGGGAATAGAGATGAGATTCAAGCAGAAATAGGGGTGATGTCTGGTCGAAGGGTTGAGTTGGAAAAAATGTTGGTATTAGCGTATAAAAAAACGGTTCGTCAACCGGAGCTAATGTTAAGGAATAGTCGATTACAACGTTCAAAATCAGCATCAGAAAAGATATATATGATGTTGAGTGAAAAACTTGAGGAAACAAAACTAAAAAAATCGGGAGTAAGTGGAGAGGTTTATCAGATTGGACGCGCGACTCCCTCGAGAGAGGTTATTGAAGGTGAAATAAGTATTGGGATGAGTTTGTTTGTGGGAGCTTTATTGAGCTTTATTCTTATCTTCTTTCTTGAACAATTGTCAAAGACGATTCGTTTTCCCATGCAAATTGAAAAGTTATATGGCCTTTCACTATTGGGTGTTATTCCTGAACTAGAATTAGATTCGGGAAAGTTAGATTTAGATTCAGACTCTAAAATTTTAGAGCCTTATAGAAGTTTGAGAACGAATTTAAATTATACGACACCCTTAGCATCGGGTAACTGTAAGAGTGTAATTGTTACGAGTGCTTTACAGGGAGAAGGAAAATCCACAAAAGCGGTTAATTTAGCGATATGCTTTGCTTTAGAGGGTAAAAAGGTTCTCCTTGTTGATTCAGATTTGAGACGGCCAAGTGTCCATCGATTATTAAATAAAGATCGTGGATTAGGTTTGAGCGAATACCTGACAGGGCAAGCGGAATTCTCGGATGTTCTTCAGAAGACACCCTATCATGGATTAACAATTACTGCTGCGGGTAATAAAATGCCAAATCCCGCAGAAATTTTGGGTAGTACTCGAATTAGAAATTTTTTAGAAAGTGCTTATAAAGAATTCGACATTATTTTCTTTGACTCCCCAGCTATATTTCCTGTAAGTGATGCGCTTATTTTAGCTCCTCAAATGGATGTGACATTGGTTGTTTTTAGAAGTGGCTATACTCCGATTAAAGCGGGGGAAGAAGTTCTAAGAAAGTTAGATCAAGTAAAGGCAACGGTAATAGGAGGGATATTAAATGACGTTAGAAGTAGTAAGGGGGGGTATTATTACTCTTATTATGGATATTCCTATTATCAGAGCTATTATGAAGATATTCACCCTAATACTAAGCATCCTTGGTTACATGCTTTTAAGAAGAATAGCTTAGAAAAAATGGAAAACTTTTTTAAAGTATTTCAAAAGATGGGGAATTTTAGGCTAATGAAAATAGCTATTTGGGTATTTTTGGTTTTAACATGTTTGGCGTTAGTTGTTTCATTTTTTTCTGGAAAAATGATACCTCCTGATTATAAGCCAATAAGTGTAAGTGTCGTGTCGTGACTTAATAGGGCTCTTCTTTTTAATTATTTCGTTTCTTTACACTTTGTGATTATCATGGTAAAATCAAAGTGATAATGCTATGGCTTAATTGCGATACTTTGAGGAAAGTGCTTCCTCGTGTGATTCTAAGTAGAGGAGTATAGAAATGGAAGAAAAAAAAGAGCGTCAGATACCGAATAATAAACCAGGAAAGCTAAAGGTATCTTCATTGCTTGTTTTGTTAACATCTTTAATACTTTCGTTTGTCTTCTCAACAAGCTATGCGTACCGTTCTGTTTCAAAAACTATTGATACAGGGGATGCAGATTATGTATTAGTAAATGGAAATGTAAAAAAACCTGGGTACTATAAAATAAATGAATTAACAACACAGTATGAATTATTAGCACAAGCGGGAATTACTGATAGCTCAAATATTCAAGAATTTGATTTAGGAAGATCTATTAGAGTCAATGATCGAATTAATGTTGGAGTGGCAGATAATAAAATAAAGAAAAAAGATATTTCGAGCTACTCCGAACCGAGGTTGGAGTTTTTTATGGGCAAAACATCGGTCAAAAGAAATTTGAAAGTTTCAAAAGCTCAATATAAGCAATCCCTTAAAGTAAAAGATCTCATTTTTACACAAAAGAATGGAAAAGCCGTTCTTACGTTTAAAAATCATTCTGAATTAAGTATGGCTACAAATACTAGAATTCGATTTAAAAGTATTGAATCAAACGGAAGTTCTCAAGAGACCAAGATTGACTTGCTAAGAGGGTCAATCTTAATAAAGGTACCCGAATTAAAAGCGAAGGGTCAATTAAATGTGAGAACTAAAATTGCCAATATTTATCTTTCGGAACAAAACTCCTCAATATCAGTTAGAGTGGGGAGAACAAAGATGGCTGTATTTGTTCTTCGTGGAAGGGTAAAAGTAAAAAGAAGGTTTGATGGCGCCTCTACTGTTTTAAAAGCAAACGAACAAATTGTTATTAATTTGCCTGATGAGGAGTTTGAATCCGAGGAATTGGCTGAATTAATACCCGTACAAAAAAATGGGCTAAAGGAAAAGTTAGAGGGTAACTTTTCTGAGCTCGTTCGATCACACAAGGAATACCTTAAAAGCCAAGAGGAAACGTCTATTTTTGTTGTTAGCAAAGGGTTTAGTTTTATTTTGTCACTTATACCCAAAAAAGGAAGAGTGATATTAATGGATCTTCCAGGAAATACATATGTAGGAGAGTATGTAGATGGAATCTATCGGTTAGATCAGGCTCAGCTTGCATTGGGGGCTGAATTAACACGTGAAGTTGTACAGAGAATGATTGGGCGGCCAATTGATTATGTTGTTAATATATCGTATAGTAATGTTTTTGAATTGGTTTATATATTAGATGGTATTTCTGTTGATGTTGATGAGGTTGCTGCCAATAAAATGAGAATCTCTAAAGGCCGTCAAAGGTTATCAGAAAAGCAACTCATTAAATATTTGGATCCAAGGTTATCAGGGGCTAGGACAAGGCAGAAAAAATTGTTATTATCTCTTTTTAGTGCACTAAAGGAAGGTGGATTGTCGTCTTATAATAAATACTTTTTACCAATATTAAAAGCGACACAAACTAATATTTCCTTAAAGGATGGTGGGAAGCTGTTTAAAATATATAGGAGCATTCCAAGTTGGCAAGTTGTTAGTTCAACTTTACCAAGCTCTGTATTTATGAAAGGGCCTGTTGTTTTAGGAAAGCCAAAGTATGATCAGATACAGAAAATATATAATTAAAAAATAGAATCGAGATGTGGGGGCAAATATCGGTTTTTTGAAGTCAAAATTTTATCAGAGAGAAAAAATTACTTAATAAGTGTTTTTTTTGTTGACTTGATTTCATATAAACTGGATTTTTCAGTATGGTGAATATAAAAACGGTTAAGGTATTTTTTCGGCTGGTATTTCTTTTGAGTATAGGATGGAATACCATAAATGCGGCAGAAGATCCAAGAATAAAGATAGCGAGAAAAAAGGTGAATCAAGGGCTTCTGAATGAGGCAGCACTTGAATTTAAACGATATTTAGGGGAAAACCCCTCAAATATTGAAGTGTATAAAGAGCTGGCAAAATTACGAGAGAAGCAAAAGAAGTTTAAATTGGCTATCATCAATTATCAGTTTGCTCTATCAAAGAGTCAGGGGGATTTGGGGCTTAAAAGGGATTTAGCAGGGATATATAGAAAAACGGGGCAAATTGCAAGATCTCTAAAGGAGTGGCGAGAGATAGCGACTCTCTCTAAAAATAAAGAGTTGCAAGGAGAAGCTGAGGAGCAGATCACAAAGTTAATGACTGAACTTGAGGGGCTGGCCTCTCCTAAAACAGGGAAGGGCTTAAAGGGTGATAAAAAAGCAGGCTTGAATCAAAAAAGCAAATCAAAAAAAACAAATCACTTTAATTCAGACACCTATAAACAAGCTAATTTTTTAAATGCTCTAAAATTGTTTGATGAGGATAAGAAGGATAAAGCATTATTAGAAATAAAAAAGGCAATTAAAAAGGTGCCTGGACACCCCGGTGCTTATTATTTAGCTGGGAGAATTCGATATCAGAAAAAAGAATACGAGAAGGCTATATACAATTTCACAAAAGGATTAGCCTATCCAAAAAAGGGATACGAAGGAAGGTACTTTAAAGGACGCATCTATGAACATTTGGGGAAGAAGAAAAAAGCCATAAATGAGTATGAAGGCTATTTGAAGTGGGAAAAGTCCGCAAAAAGAAAGAAAGAAGTTAAGGGGTACATTCAAGGGTTACTGGGTAAGAAGAGTGATAGTCAGAAGGTAGCTTCAAACTCGGCGTTATGGACAATTCTAAAAACAAATAAAGGTGGCTATATCTATGGACTAAACGGAAGTAATGGAGCTGAAAATAAATTTATAGAAGTTCAAAGTTATTTGAATAAAAATAAACCTGAGAAAGCCAAAAATAAACTGATAGAGATTAATCGTTTATATGGAGGGTCGGAAAAAGCTAATTTAGCAAAATTAAATCTTTCTATTATTTATTCTAATTTGGGGTTACATAAAAGAGCAATAGAAAAAGCGAAAGGTTTTTTAGAAGTAAGTAAAATTAAGGATCTGTATCCTAAGGCTTATTTTACAGTAGCAAACAGTCTTTTTAAGCAAGGAAAATGGGAGAAGGCTGCTGAGGCTGTAAAAAAGGTGACAGAAGTCTCTGGTGGATTAAAGCAATCGGAGGTGACAATGTTATTGAGTGCCATAGCACAAAAGAAAAAAGATTTTAAAGGGGCAATTAACTATTTGGAAAACCCAAAAGGTAAAGAGCGTAGTTTTAATGAAATCACTAATTTGGTAGAGCTTTATGTTAAAGAAGGCAAAATTAAAAAGGCAATTAAAACTCAAGATGTAAATATAAAGAGATGTGAAAAAGCCTTGGAAAAAGTGAATGAACATTGTGGAGATGCCTATGTTAATATGGGAGACCTTTATTTTAAAATAAAGGAATGGAAAAAGGCTCGGAAATACTATGAGAACATGATAAAACAGTATCCCAAACACAAGGATGTCTCTTGGAGCTTTTACCAAAAGGGCAATACCTATAGTAAAGAGAACAAAGACAAAGCGGCATTAACAGAGTATAAAAAGTTGGTGAGTCATTATCCTGATAGTTACTGGTCTACTCAGGCAAAGTGGATGCAAAATGATATTTTATGGAGAAAAGAATATCAAAAGATAATGGAGGTGAAATAATGCCCTTTGAACATGCGGCTTTTAAAGAAGCTTTATTGGTACAGGAAGAAATATTGAATGGTTTGACAGATGAAATAGAGTATATGGAGACATTTTTAGAGCAAGCAGAAGGGTCACTATCAGTGAAGTGGGATGTAGGTGCGAAAAAAAAAATCGAACATTTAGAGGCAAATACTCACTGTTTAAGGGGCTTTATTCATCATTGGAATAAATTGGAAAAAAAGGAGCAAGCAGAGATGATAAAAAATGGTGTGGGAAAATTAATCGATTTAATTAGTGATCACTCTCTTGAGATACAAGAAAGAACAGAGGAAATAACGAATAAAAATAATATAAAAAAGAGTGCGTTATTTGAACGAGTCAATTTAGCAAGGTAATTAAGCTTTTATGACTTCAAAATTAATAGGAAACACTTCCGAAGAGGCTCAATCAAAAATGAGTGAGGTTTTTGATTGGTTCAATTCTAATGTCAGTCGTTTGGAAAGTGCGTATAACGATATCGGTGTAAAGTTTGATAAAATAAGATTAGAACTAAACGAAAAAAATACACAACTGGTTGATTCTTTTGTAGAAAATGAAGAGATTAAGATAAAATTGAAAGCAGTTTTAGGAAGTATTAATTCTGGAGTTGTAATGATTTCCGAAGAAGGGAAAATCACGTTATTTAATACGGCTGCAGAAAAGATATATGGACTTAAAGACTTAGATGTTTTGGGAAAGGCTTATGCTGATGTTTTTGACAAGGGTAAAGAAATAAAACATGGTTTGTTAGAGTCACTTAAAACAAAAAAGGACTATGTTGATAAAGAAC
>CAZLBO010000117.1:0-7162 GCA_964557725.1 uncultured Bifidobacteriales bacterium
GGACCAACAGCTATCATTCCTTTGGGTAAACGATTTTCAGTAATATTTTTTACCAATAGCTTTTCAGTATCATTATCATTTGACACCAGCAGTTCAATAGTCTCACCCACTAAGTGCCTTTGATTATTGCCCTTTTTAATGTTACTACTATCCTTACTCACAGTCACATATACCGTATCAGAAAAGCCATTCAATGTTCCTATAACTTTAATACGTCCTATGCCCTTAGGTGTTATTAATCCACTTTTTGCTTCGACAACAGCCCTCGTCGAAGGTATAACCGTCCATTTCAATAAATCAATTTCTGAGAAAAGTGTATCCTTACTACCTGTTGCAACACCTATTCCAAATCCCTTTAACGTAGCGGTTTCTTTAAGTGAGAGAATAGCATTCCTCGGTTCTATTTTAAAAGTAGTAAAGGGTAAAGCCAGCCTGACTAATCTTCGGCTAACCACATTTACCTGCCCTCCTTGACTATCTTTAAATGATATTTCTACCGTATAACTTGCACCAGGTTTAAGGTTCAAGCCACTTGGCATTACATTTTCATGAAAACCCTCAGTCAAATCACTAGTCGAAAAAACAGCCATTGAGCTATCAAGTGGAGAGGCCAAAGCCTTTCCATCAATATCCCGTCCATTTTTCCAAGTCACTGTTCCCGAGGCTACATTTCCCGATAACTGATAAGAGACAGAGGGACGATTAACGACACTCAAAGCTTTAGGCTCTAATACTTGCAAAGAAATTTTTGATTGAAGCCCTACAACTTCAATTTGAAGTGATATTTGAATACTTCCCTCCGTATTCGAGATAATCACATCGTAAGAGGACTTCGGAGAAGCGACCCTTGGTACTCCTGATATTTCTCCAGTAGCTGTATTAAAAACAAGCCCTAAAGGTAGTGCAGGGGTAATCTTCATTAAAGTATTGTTCGTCCCTGTATAGGTTAAACGATTAGATACAATTAACGAATCTCGTTCATAAACATGTACAAGCCCTTCTGAATAACTAGGTTTAGTGGGAGCCGTCTCAGAGCCTCTTGGTATATTAATTGTCATTATTAAACTATCTGCACCCTTACCATTTGAGGCTTTAATTACAAAGGTTCCGTTAAAAGGAACCTCTGTTGGTGTTCCCGATATCTCTCCAGTAGCCGTGTTCAAAATCAAACCTGCTGGTAAGCTTGGGCTTACAGAAACCTGAGTAACTTGGGTTCCTTCATTACTTAAAAAGTTTGCTTGTATAGGCTCATCCACCATATATTCTAATTTTACACCATGGCTATATACCAAGTTTGATGGCGCAACTTCAACAGAAAGAACTTCCATGACAATCGGAATAGAAGCCTTTCCCGATTCATTTGCTACGGTCACAGTATAAACCTTCCGTGGGGAAGCTTCAGTCGGTTTCCCTGTGAGGTGGCCAGTGCTAGCATCCAAAGTCAACCCTGTTGGTAATGTAGGATTCACTGTCACGGTTACATTACTATGCTCCCCAGAAAAGTTTAACCTATTCGGAGGAATGCTTACATTTTTAGCGTAATAATTCAAAGTACTCGAATACCATAAGTCAGAAGGTGGCTTAACTAATACCGATATGTAAACACTCACACTACCTTTGCCTGCCACATTGCTTAAGGTCACTACATAATCCCCTTTTACACTACTGTTGCCTGTTGCAGTTCCAGATATAGCGCCTGTCATACTATCAAAATTGATACCTGATGGCAAGGCTGGTGATATCGTAGCCTTAAGTCCTGTGCCTGTACCTGAAAAAGTTAATTCTTGACTGGAAATAGACTCCCCTATAAAGAATACTAATGAATCACCTTGTAAATATTTCAAGTTACTCGGAGGCGTTATAGTAGCTGATATCTCAATACTTAAGGAGATTGAATCTGCACCTGCACCATTGATTAGCTTGACTGAATAAGTCTTTTTTGCAGACAAAGCTGTAGGTGTGCCAGAGATAACACCTGTTTTAGGATCCATCACAAGCCCTGCAGGTAAATTAGGGCTGACCTTGATACTTAAAGCAGAATCCCCTTGATAGCTCAACTGATTAGGATTAATAGCAGCATTAAGTAAATAAGTTAAATTTGTACTGCTATAAGCCAAGTTTCTGGGTGGTGATTGCACTTCAATCGTGATCGCGAGTGAATCCACTCCTGCACTATTCCATGCCTTCACGTTAAAAACTGTTGAAGGAAATGTTTTTGTTGGGCTTCCTGAAATCTTTCCGGTAGAAGAATTAAAAAGTATCCCTGTAGGAAGCTTCGGAGTTATTGTTACACTGTCCGCTAAACCACCTGAATTAATTAAAAGGTTTTCTCTGATAACTTGATTTGCAAGGTAAACATGGTTCGTTCCATTTGAATAGCTTAAGCCACTAGGTGGTGCCACAACGGAAAGATTAAGAAGTAAAGTATCACTACCTGCTATATTCGTTACAATAATCCTATAATCAAAAACACCAGTAGCACTAGAAGGAGTTCCTGAAATTTTTCCATCAGAAGTATTAAAAATAAGCCCTGCTGGCAAAGCAGGTTGAACGCTAATACTTGTTGCTGGGCCATTATCAAATGACAAGACATTATCCGTTATTGTTCTATTCAATGCATAAACTACTTTAGAGCCACTACTATACTTTAAGTTTGTAGGTAAAGTAATCACCGCTAAGTTTAATTGTATCGAATCTCTACCAATGGCATTCGTTACCGTTATTGTATAGGCAGTAAAAGGAGAAAGTGCTGTTGGTGTTCCCGATATACTCCCATCTGTTGTATTAAAAGATAAGCCTACTGGCAAAGGGGGGGAAATAGAGATACTGGTTATATTTTCTCCAATATAGCCTAGCGTATTTTTTGTGATGACAGAATTAACTTTGTATGCTACTGCTGAGCCGGTTGAATATCTTAAAAAAGTAGGAGGGCGTAAATCATCAAAAACAACTAAGGATTGGTTTTCTTTTTGATTTTCATAATTAATTTTAATCCAATCACTAGAACGTGCTACATTTGAAATGCGTGCTTCATCAATTGTGCCATTTAAATAATCTTTTATCTTTGCAAACATTGTACGCCCTAACAGAAGAGGCTTAGGGCTATTTGATAAAACATTAGATGTACCCTGAAAGCTAAAATTACCTTGAAGTAGACCATCCTTATAAATACGAAATTCTGCCCCATCAAACACACCTGTTACTTGTAGCCATCTATCTTTATCTGCTACAGTATAAGGTGCCATTGTTTTTTGCCAAACATCTTCAGTAAATGACTCCATTAAAAAATGAGCCTTATTTCCGCCATTATACATCAGCCAATAACCAGTCCCTAAAGGTAAGGCATCACGCCCTTTACTTATGATTCCTGCATACTTCCCTGATCTATCATCTAAGTTAACCCAAGCACTTATGGTTATTTTTTTAGTTATTGCCAATGTAGAGTCATTTGTACAATCTAAATAAGTTGATGTGCCGTTAAATTCTTGTCCCATCCCCAAAACAGAAGGGACATCTGAATCAGATGTTGTTGCAATTCCTGTACAGTGATTCTCATTAGAGGTTGCATCCTTATACCCATTTACAGTTGTATTTCCATCCTCTGCAAGATGCCAAACTCCTGCAAAACCATTGCTTGTATCAAAAACAGCTTTAGAATCTCCACTTGCATTTGCAACAGCATTTCCCCAAAGCATATAAATAAACTGATTTTCAGATGAACCAAGAAGAGTATCTACCAGCACCCAAATCTCTGCTTCATTCGTAAAAGTATCCCATCGTTCAATCTCAAAATTAAGTGGAGTTCCGTCTGATTTGGCAAAACGAATATCCGTTCCCCCCGCCTTTGCTTCGGAAAAAGTAAAATTCAAAAAATCCAACCGAACAACTATAGGCACATTCACAAGAAGACCTGAAACATTCGCCCCTGTAGAGCTGGTATTCAAGAAGATCTTTTTTCCTTTAGACCAACCCGAGAAATCCTGTGAATATGAAAAGCCGATAAAAAGAAAAAATAGAGCTATTACAACCCACATCCGTTTTTGAGTGAACAAAGGAATCATATCCCTCCCATATTTTTCAAAAAAAACGAGACGGCCTATGCTTTTGCCCTCCCCGAATTAAGTCACGAGAGAAGTTCCCCTCGTATACACTACAGAATATAGCAAAAGAATGCTGAATTGATACCTTAACAACGGCAATTTTTAAGGAATAGAGTACTCCGCGATGGCTTCTCCAGCTCCCTTCCAAGAACGAAAGCCACCTTTAAGATGAAAAACCTGAGTAAACCCCATTTTTTTCATCTTTTTAAGGGTTTTTCCACTGCGTCCCCCTGCTGCACAATAAATCAGATAGGTATCCTGCAATTCAAAACCAGTCAGCCACTCTTGAAATGTGGGAGAATAAAAGTCATGTCGTTGCGCATCTGCAATTACCCCGCCCTTCCATTCTGCCTCTGTGCGGACATCTAGTACAACCACACCATTTTCTTGCATTTTCTCTTTAAAGGACAATACATCTAAATTAGGGGAAACTTCTGTTTTTTTGCGTTCCTCTACCTTCTTCGTAGAAGACACCTTTTGCTCACTCTCTTGTTTATTCTTTTTAAAGCAACTAGGGATAAATGATAAAATAGACACCATAAATAATAAATTAATTGTTCTCACAGAACTCCTCCTTTTAAGGTCTCTGTAATTTAATTTATTCTTTCCTTTGGGTAAATAATACTTCGAGCTTTAAAATTAAGTTGTCCCTTTTTGGTACAATTGTGTACTTCCCTCTTTAACAGAAGAGAACCTATCCGTAATTCCGTAAACATTTTCACTCGCCCCAAGAAGCAAAAATCCATCTTCTGACAAAAGTTGATAACATTGATCTAAAATATTCTTCTTCATTTTATCATCAAAATAAATTAACACGTTTCTACAAAAAATCACATCAAATCCACCAAGATGCAAAAAGGAAGATTGTAAATTAAGCCTTTTAAACTCGACTAAATCCTTTACTTCCGCTTTAACAAATCCCACATGATTTTCTAAGTGAAAATATTTATTCCTAAGTTCAGTACTCAAGCCCCTATTCATTTCTAACTGAGTAAACCGCCCCTCCATTGCTTGGGCTAATACTCCTGATGAGATATCCGTGGATAATATAGAGAAATCTGATGGCTCTAAACCTCTATAGCGATTCGTGTACTCATTTATCAACATAGATAAACTATACGCCTCTTGCCCTGTAGAAGAAGCCGCACACCAAATTCGTACTTTGCTCCCCTTTCGTTGAGGAATTAAAGATTTTCTCTTTCTTATTTTTTCACCAAGTATGGGAAGAATTTTTGTTTCAAAAGCCTTAAAAGGATGAATATCTCTAAAGAAAAAGGTTTCATTGGTTGTTATCGCTTCAATAATTTGATTCTTTAACACAATAGTGTCTATTTTTAATTTTTTACATAATTCAGAAAATCCTGACAATTTATTTTCAAGCACTACTGGTGCAATTCTTTGTTTGATAAGATATTCTTTTTCATTGGGAACAACTAAACCACACACCTCTTTGATGTAAGTTTGTAAAAAATTAAAATCTTCTTTGATTATTTCCATTTTATAAAATTCCTCCTACTATTTCTGCAATTTTATCCAAAGGCACCACTTTATCGACATATCCCGATGCCACCGCACTCCCTGGCATGCCCCACACCACGCTAGAAGCTTCATCCTGTGCAATAATATAAGCACCTGAGCGGTTTAAGGAGCCCAAACTCTTTGCTCCGTCCGTTCCCATTCCTGTTAAAACAATAGAAATTAACGGAGCATCATAAGCGGAGACCCCCGAACGAAACAATACATCCACAGAAGGGCGACACCCATTTTCTGGAGCTTGCTGATTTAAAAAAGTCATCACTTCCCCTTGTTTATTTTTTTTGAGCAACAAATGACTCCCTCCTGGGGCAACATAAGCAAAAGACTCTTTTGCCACTTCCCCCCCTTCTGACTCTATCACCGTATGCTTGCATTTTTTATTAAGACTATTGGCCAAGGACTTTGTAAAAGTAGGAGGCATGTGTTGCACAATAAACAGAGGTAAGTTTGTCAATTCGCAAAGAGCAGGAATCACTTCCATCAAGGCTTTTGGCCCTCCTGTAGAGGTGCCTATCAAAACCGCCTTATATTGCCCTTTAATTACAGCTGACTTTTTCCTTTGAGGAGTAGAAACGGAAGGAAGCACCACTCCCTGATTCAACATTCTACTTTTAATACATAACGTACGTATTTTAATTAGCAATTGACGTTTAAGTGATTCATTATTTTCATCACTACTTTTCGAATCATCACCTTTTGTAATAAAATCAAAAGCGCCCCCCTCTAATGCATTTATCGTAATCTCCGAACCTTTTTTGGTAAAAGCACTTACCATGATCACACCAATAGAAGATTGAGAAACGGGCCTCCCCTTATTAAACTTTTGAATTTCTTCAAGAGTTTCTAGTCCGTTCAACTCTGGCATTTCTAAATCTAATGTCACCACATCGGGAGTCTTCCTCTTAATAAACTCCATAGCCTTTATGCCATTAGAAGCCGTTCCTATAACTTCAATACCCTTCTCTTCACACAATATATTCTTAATGATATTTCTAAAAAAACTAGAATCATCTACCACTAATACTTTAATGTTTTTTTGCATTAAGTCTCCCTCTACCTTACTAAGGGTCGAATACTATCAACCATCTCATTTAGTTCTTGAGTTATCTTTTTTAAATCATAAATAGATTTTTCCACATGTTCTTTATTTAAACCAATAAGGGGTTCTCCCTCAATTTCAAAATCTTTTTCTATAAAATTATTTACCACGACTATTTTCCTATTTTCGACTTCACAAGTGGATACCTGATAGTATTTACTTATGTTTATTAATCATCAATTCTCTGAAAATTTAAACTTCTCTACTAAACTTTTAATTTCTCCTGCAACCTTCGCTAATTCTTCAGAAGAAGTTTTTACTTTTTCCGCACTGCTTGTATTCTTTATGGACGATTGACTCACGTCTAAGATGTTTTTTGAAACTTCACCTGCTCCAATGGCAGCTTCTCCTGAGCTTTTTGATACTTCTTTTGCTCCATTTTCTACTTCTGAAATAGACTGGGCAATACTCTCTATCCCTGTACTCG
>CAZLBO010000118.1:0-7125 GCA_964557725.1 uncultured Bifidobacteriales bacterium
GTGAAGTTCTGTTCTCATTTGAAGATCAAGCGACGTGTAAGGGTGGACAGAATGGTTGTAACTACACCGATATCATTTTTAAAGTAAGTGGCTTGGCTTTAGCTGCAGAAGTGTTTATTGGCCCTCCAGTGTTTACCCCTCCTTCTCAATCCTTTCCAGTCTCCCTTCCTGTAAGTATCACAGGGGATCCTGTTAATGGAATAATTTATTACAGCGTTAACGGAGGAGCTTTTGTTCCCTATACCACTTCTATTTTAGTGGACAGAACAAGTACAATTAGAGCTTATCAACAACATAAGACTTTTTCTAAAGTACAAAGTGATACGGTTACCGCTGTTTACACTCACGCTCCTTCTGCTTCAAGTCTGAATCTTACGGCAACAGGTAAAGGGGCTTTAACACCAACAGTTATTTTAACAGAAGAAAATAAATCATTCGACTTAAAAGTAACGGTGCCTTATGCAGACACTCGGTTTAATAGTATTGTTGTTCAAGTAAAATCAGGAGCTGAAACATTAAACTTGACATTGACTAATCCAGTTGTTTCTGCAACAAATACGGTTTATTCAGTAAATGTACCTTTAGGAGTAGGGGCAACAGCTGTTGCAGGTAGCTCACTAGAAACTAATTGGTATGATAATGCTACTGTAACGTGGACTAATCCAGAGAATCCAGCGGAAGTATTAACAGGGGGCTTTAAAACAGAACCTGCAAATAAACAGGCGACAATCTCTTTTGTTACGGATGCAACAGGCACAACAAAATTAACAGCAGCTGAACAAATTAGTGGAACAGCCACGACTGTTTTTGTGATGGTTGAAGATCAAGAGTTAAACCCTGATAGTACTTACAACGTCATTATCTCTGGAATTCAGGGAACAAGTAATAATGCAAAACAAGATACTGTGATTGTTAAGATGAACCCCATTCCTGGAAAACCAGGAAAGTTTATTGCCTCTGTTTCTCTTACCAATAGTGCTACGGCAATCGCTGATGGTATTTTACAGGCTGTGGTAGGGGATCAACTTAAAGCAGAATATACAGACCCTGTTTTTGGTGAGAAGGCAACTGTTCAGATTGGTTATGGAACTGCTACCCAACAGGGCGGAAAGCTCGTTTTTACTTCTGATGCGGCAGGGAATAATGAATTACCAGATAACTCTCTATGGGATTTAAACAAAAGCCCTGTTTATCTTAAATACACAGATGACCCTATCAATCAACCTGTAACTAAAACAGTTATAATTAATGTAAGTAATAAAAAGGATGACAATAACTTCTATACAGATAGAGATACTTTTGATATGGTAAATCAAGGGAATGGGGTTTGGACGGTAGCCCTACCCATTAGTGACTCTAAAACAATGATTGCAGGAAATAAAGCCTTGGAGATTTACTTTTTAGGACGAATGGAAGCGATTGTAAGGAGTCATAAAAGTAGCTTAGCGACTGAAGTACTAGATGGTGCTGAGGTGAGAGCAAATCTTCAGGTCGCTTATCCTGATGTACCTAGTGCGGTTAAAATTAACTCTGTGGCACCAGATGTTGTGATAGACAGATACTCTACTGCTGTTGAAATTTGTGTGACGGATCAGCCTTTTTCAAAAACACAAATTGACACCATTACAGCAAGTAGTGTGAGTTGTAGTGGAAGTAAAGACGTGCTTGCTAATGTTAAACTAGTTCAAAAGACAGCAGGCTCTACAGAATATTGTGGAACCATTGTGAAGAGTGAAACGACCAATGGAGTAAATGTTTTAACCTGTAATGAAACAGATAAAATTGTGGTTAAATACACAGATCCTGTTTCAGAAGAGGAAGTAAACAAAGATACCAGTTGGTTTTACCAAGTAACGACTGTTGTGGAAGTCTTAGATGAAAATGGTAATGTCATTACAGGGAACCCCACAGAAAAGGCCACAGGAAATGTATTTACCGTACGTGTAACCACAGCCAACCCTAACATCACTAATAGTAATGATGTAATTACAGTATGGGTACGCTCAAACAGTGGTGATTCTGTGTTGGTGACATTGACTGAAGTGGGTGTTGTTAACGGAGCTTCTGTTTTTGAAGGAAAAGTAAACTTTGAGTTTGTAAAAGTAGTCGATGGAAGTAATACGGTAATTGAAAGCGAGATAGATGAAAATAGGCAAACCAATGTTGGTGTTATTTCTGTTGATTACAAAGACAAAGCAACAGGTGCCATTGTTAAGTCTGGTGATATCACCATTAACTCAGCCTTTAATAAACCGATTATTGCTAGAATTGAGGATAAGGATGGAGACGGAAGAGCCGACTATATTAAGGTGACTTTTGTTAACCCCCTAGACCCTGCTAATTTACCACAAAGCATTACGGCTATCGATTGGCCAGGTGATGGTTCAAATATTAAGAGTACAGATAACTTAAGTATTTCAATTGACCCAACTGACCCCAATACACTTATTATTGATATGCAAGATGACGATGAACAGTTTGCTAAGAATGTGACAGGGATACCTCTTGGAGGGACGCCTACTTTGACACTGCCTAATGATATCTTCTTTAAAGGTGTTAAAGTTCCCCTTGTGGATAATGTGAAGCCTGTTGTTGTGAGTGCTACAGTTACTCCTGGAGAAGGACTTGATACTTCTAAGGTAAATGGCGATGGAGTTGTAAGATGGAAAGCCAAACCCGACACCATTGAAATTATTCTATCAGAGCCTATTCAACCTGGTAGTGGAGCCACTGGTGAATATTGGAATGACTTGTTTGTATTTAAGGGGAAAGATAGCGATACAGCTTGGATACAACTTAAATTTTTGGAAAAACCAACGGACTTAACTGCTCCTATACGTATGAGAGCGATTGTAGTTAATACTGGTGCTAAACCAGTAAATGGAAGTTTAATCAAATTTAATCCAAATGCACCTTACACGGATAAAAGCGATGACCAGAATGGTGTGGGTGGTGAAAAAGCACCTGTTGTTGCAAGTGAGATAAAAGTGAAAGTTATGTTATCAGACTTTGTTTCTCCAGTTGCAGGCTATGATGAAAGAAAAGCGAATGCAGGTCTTGTACAAGACATTTCTCTTGTGACAAGTTCTAATCCATACGACAAATTAAATGCAAATGGAGGAGTCGATAAATATGTAAAACCTCCTTATGGAGTGAGCAGTGATGGAACACAGGATCTTGGATTAGTTGATAGGTGTATTGACGAGGGAAAATATATTCAAAACGTGGAATATAAAAATCACTGCGCACCAGCTTTGATGCTTTGGACAAAACCAGGGGAAAAGTATGTAGCTTCTGTTAGAATATTTGATCACTTAGGAACCTTTATTACTTCCTTTGTATACAAGGTTGTTTGTGGAGAGGAAAATGATAGTGATCGAATTAATGAATTTGGTTTGTTGGGTGTTCCTATTTTTTGGAACTTGACAGACCACAAAGGGAATAAGGTAGGGAATGGAGTTTATCTTTGGAAGGTAAGCTTTACAGATCCAGATGGTACTCCTTCAAGATTTAAATCATTAGTAAGAAAGCTTGGAGTTGCTAGAGTGGATAACGCTATTAGTAGACAAGAGTGTTCGATTGCTGTTGATGCCGTAGGAGCTGGTTCACATACCCGTTAGAAGCCTTAAATACTTAAAATTTCACAAATGGGTCTAAGTTTTATACTTAGGCCCATTTTTTTGTTGCAAAAAATGGTTTTAGCCCTTAGAATTAATACATCGCGTAGTTAAGAATGATTAATAGGAAAATGAATTGGATAATATTGTATTACAATGCATGGAATGTGGGCTTATTAGGTTGGACGGAGTATGGGTACAAGACAAACCAAACCCTCTTAAGAGTGAAGTAAGCCATACTTATTGTGAATGCTGCAAAGAGCATATTCAAAAAAAAATAAGGGTGTTAAAGGACTTTAAAGACTGGGATTTCAGAACTCAAATACAACAACTTAAAAAAGAAATAAGCGGGAGTGTACAAAAATATGATATGTATCGATTACAATATTTATTAAAAGAACAATATCAAATTGAAATAACAAGTATCCCTCAATACACACAAGCTCTTCAAGAATATTTAATACCTGCTTTATGTATTTATTGCATGAAGGAAATAGAATCTAATCACATGGTACTCAACCTTCTCAATTGTAAATTACACTCCCCTTGTTTTAGTGAATTGTCAGAAAAAATGGATTATTTACTTAAAAACAAATGGGAAAAATCTAATAATTTAGAAGCTTATCTAGACTTACTTAAAATCAAAAAGGAACTCCGTCCTGCTGTAAAAAAGCAATTGGAGTATGAGTCTTATGAAGGGGACAAAAGAGGCAAAAGCCCTTAGTAAAAAGGGCTAGGAGGCTTTTTTTAGGTTAATTATCATAAGATAAGTTAGCAGCCAACCATTTTTCTGCTTCTTCTAAACTAAGGTTTTTTCGAAGAGCGTAATCTTTTAATTGATCTTTATTTAATTTACCTACGTTAAAATAGGTCGCCTCTGGGTGAGCAAAGTAAAACCCGCTAACAGAAGAAGCAGGCCACATGGCGTGGGATTCGGTCAAGGTAATGCCTGTGTTTTTTGTCGCGTCTAGCATTTTAAATAAAGTAGGCTTTTCAGTATGGTCGGGGCAAGCAGGGTAGCCAGGAGCTGGACGGATACCTTTATAGCCTTCTTTAATTAAGTCTTCATTAGCTAGGTTTTCATCCTTTGAATAACCCCAAAACTCCTTGCGGACTCTTTGGTGTAATAATTCAGCAAAAGCCTCTGCAAGCCTATCGCCCAAAGCCTTTACCATAATACTTTGATAGTCATCGTGATCTTTTTCTAATTCCTTTACCCATTCATCCAGCTGTAGGCCTGTGGTTACAGCAAAGCCACCGATATAGTCTTTAACTCCCGATTCTTTGGGGGCAATAAAATCACTGAGACAAAAATTGGGCTTTCCCTTAGCTTTTTCCACTTGTTGCCTAAGATGGTGCAAATGATAAGCAACCTTGGTACGAGTCTCATCGGTATAAACCTCAATGTCATCTTCAACACTGTTTGCAGGAAAGAACCCATAAACCCCATGGGCAGTGAGTCTCTTTTCATCGATAATCTTTTTTAATAAGGCTGTCGCATCATTAAATAATTCGGTGGCTTGTATTCCCACTTTTTTATCTGTTAAGACTCTAGGATAGCGGCCATAAAGTTCCCAAGTACTAAAGAAGGGAGTCCAATCAATGTATTGGGAGATTTCTTGAAGGGAGTAGTCTTTTAAAACATGGACGCCTAGCTGAGCAGGGACAACGGGTTGGTGTGCTTGGGTGTCATAAATCCATTGGTTATTACGCGCTCTTACTAGAGGGAGACTTTTTATTTTTGCTTGTTTATTGCGGTGCTTTTCTCTTAAGGCTTCGTATTCCTCATGTATATGAGCAAGAAAGGCTTCTCGTTTGTTCTTATTTAATAGGCTACTCATGACAGGGACACTGCGAGAAGCATCTAAAACATGCACGGCAGGGGCATTATAATGTGGGGCAATTTTAACCGCGGTGTGAACTTTTGAGGTTGTTGCTCCTCCTATAAGAATAGGAATGTTTAAGTTCTTTTTAGCCATTTCTTTAGCAAAGTCACTCATTACCTCTAAAGAAGGAGTGATAAGGCCCGAAAGTCCAATGATGTCTGCTTGATGTTCTATTGCTGATTGAATTATTTTTTCAGTGGGAACCATTACCCCTAAATCAATGACTTCATAGTTGTTGCATTGTAAAACAACCCCAACAATATTTTTTCCAATATCATGCACATCACCTTTGACGGTGGCAATCACCATTTTTGCTTGTGCCCTTGCGTTGGGGTTTTGTGCTTTTTCTGCTTCGATAAAAGGCATTAAGTGGGCAACAGCTTTTTTCATCACACGAGCACTTTTGACTACTTGGGGTAAAAACATTTTTCCCGCTCCAAAAAGATCTCCAACAACACTCATGCCATCCATAAGAGGGCCTTCTATCACTTCAATTGTGGCAGGGAGTGTTAAGCGGATTTCTTCTGTATCGTCAACAATATATTCGGTCAACCCTTTGACAAGTGCATGGGTGATTCTTTTTCTGACATCCCATTTTCTCCATTCCTCATCTTTTACTTTTATCTTTCCTGCGTCTCCTCTAAAGGTTTCTGCAAGGTCAACTAATCGTTCTGTGGCATCTTCTCTCTTATCAAAAATAACATCTTCAACATGTTCTAAAAGATCCTTAGGGATTTCTTCATAGACCTCTAGCATTCCTGCATTAACAATTCCCATATCCATTCCGGCTTGAACGGCATGGTAAAGAAAGGCACTATGGATAGCTTCTCTTACTTTGTTGTTTCCCCTAAAAGAAAAAGAAAGGTTAGAGACACCACCGCTAACATGGCAGTGAGGGAGTGTTTTTTTGATTATTCGAGTGGCTTCAATAAAGTTAATGGCATATTGACGATGTTCATCAATACCTGTAGCAATGGCCAAAATATTGGGATCAAAAATAATGTCTTCGGGGGGGATTCCCACTTCTTTTGTGAGGATGTTATAAGAAAGAGTACAGATTTCAACTTTGCGTTCTATAGTATCTGCCTGACCAGTTTCATCAAACGCCATGACCACCATGGCCGAGCCATATTGCCTTATTTTTTTAGCTTTTTCGATAAAGGCAGCTTTTCCCTCTTTTAAACTAATAGAGTTGACAATGGACTTTCCTTGTACACACTTTAATCCTTCTTCAATAATAGACCATTTACTGGAATCTATCATAATGGGGTGTTTAGATATGTCGGGTTCTGATGCAATTAAATTTAAAAAGGTTGTCATAGCCTTCTCGCCATCTAACATACCTTCGTCCATGTTGACATCAATGATTTGTGCCCCATTTTCAACTTGTTCTTTAACGACAGAGAGTGCTTCTTCGTACTCTTCATTCATAATTAAACGTTTAAACTTAAGGGAACCAGTGACATTTGCCCGTTCTCCAATATTTACAAAATTGAGTTCTTTAGTGATTCTAAAAGGCTCTAATCCACTTAAAGTGGTAACAGTGGTTTTTTGTTTAGCTTGTCTAGGTTTGTATTGTTTGACGGCTTCTGCAATTTCAGAAATATGATCAGGCGATGTTA
>CAZLBO010000119.1:0-6976 GCA_964557725.1 uncultured Bifidobacteriales bacterium
GGTTCTGGTCAAGTACATTGGGATAGTATTTTTGAAGCGATCAAAACTATTGGTTACGACAAATGGCTAACTATTGAAGCTTTTGTTTCTACGATTAAAGATTTTTCTGAGCACATCAATGTATGGCGAGATTACTCTAGTCAAGAAGAAATTGTGACCGAAGGAATTCAATTTATTAAAAGCAAATTAAATTAAAATTTACAGAGCTTAATTACATTAAGAAAGGAATAAGTTATGCCTATAGTTAAAGCCAACGGAATTAACATGAACTATACCGAAAGGGGAACAGGTGAGCCTCTAGTGCTTATTATGGGCCTTAGTGCCGATGGTCCTGTTTGGGAAGCACATGCTGCTGAGTTTGAAAAGCACTTTCGCTGTATCTTATTTGACAACAGAGGAGTTGGTCAAACTGATGCGCCTAAAGGTTCCTATACTTCTGAAATGATGGCCGATGATACGGCTGCTTTAATGGATGCACTCAATATTCCTAAAGCACATGTCGCTGGTATTTCCATGGGAGGAATTATCGCCCAACAACTAGCCATTCGCCATCCAGAAAAAGTTCAAAGTCAAATACTCACTGCGACATGGGCGAAATTTGATGACTATACCTCCGATGTTTATCGAATGCTTAAGAAAACTCGGAAAACGATGTCTTTTCCTGATTTTATGGAAATTCTACAATTGTGGATTTTTACAGCCACTCATTATAACAAAAATGTAGCGGACTTAAAACAAGGGCAAAAAGAAGCCCCAAATTATGAGTTCTTACAAACTCAACACGGATTCGAAGGTCAAGCAGATGCTTGTATCTCTCATGATGCCACTGCACTTTTAAATCAAATCACCCAACCGACTTTAGTCACAGCCGGAACAAAAGATATCTTTGTTCCCTACCCCATGTCTAAATACTTACATGAAAATATTAAAGGATCAGAAATGATTGACTTTGAAGGCTGGGCACATACGCATCATTGGGAAGACCTTGATAAATTTAATCAGTCTTGTGTGGACTTTCTTAAACGAAACCCCATTAACCAATAAATTATTTTTATTAATCATTAAACACTGAATCAAAGGGAGACCATATGAGTCAAATAAAATTTGGACAAGAAACTTACGCTTGGATCATGTGCGGTGACAAGTACATCGGCAAAATAGATCACATGGCTAAAATTTCAAAAGAAGCAGGCTTTGCAGGAATGGAGCCAATGAATTTACAAATGGGAGACTATTATGACCCAGCGAAACTCAAAGAAACCATGGATGAAAATGGAATAGAACTCTCCTCTTTTGCCTTTGTTTGCGATTGGTTAAATCCCTCTGAAACGGATGAAGAAAAAAAGGAATCAGAACGCGCTTTAAATTTACTTTCTCACTTCCCCGATGCTTTATTGATGTTAGTGCAAATGCCACAAAGCGATCGTTCGAACTTAGAAGAACGACAAAAGAATCTAATGCTTAACATCAATGAAATATCCAAAAAATTTGTGGATAAAGGAATTAAATGTTCTTACCACCCTAATTCTCCTGATGGTTCTGTTTGGAGAACGGCTGAGGATTATAAGAAGTTACTCCCTCAACTTGACACCTCTGTTATTCAATGGACTCCTGATGTCGGTCATATTGCCAAAGGTGGAATGGACGCCATTCAATTAATGAAGGATTACCGCTCCTTAATCAACCATGTTCACTATAAAGACATGAATGCGGACGGAAGCTGGGCTGTTACTGGTCAGGGCAACATTGACTTTGAAACCATTACCAAAGACTTAGCGACTTCTGGATATAATGGATGGATTATCTGCGAAGATGAAGTAGATACCGCCATTGAAAACCCAGATGCAGTGGCTTTAGAAGATGGTAAATATATTCAAACGGTTATGCAAGGATGGGTTGACTCTGTTACAGGGGCATAATCATCTACTTTTCTGTTAAACAAAAAAGCAGAGCCTAAAGGTTCTGCTTTTTTTTGTTCATTTTAATACAGTCAAACGGACTCTATTCATTTATTCTGTCCACCACAAATCGAAGAGAGCAGAATAAATATTTTGCTTCCTTTAAGGTCTAAAGTTCTGAGTAATCTTAACTATCAACCTACCCGTCTTTATCTGTTGAGCCATAGTATTTGAAAGTTTATATGTATCCCCCATTCTACCTGACTTATTTAACAATAATTTGCCATTCATAGAATAAACCTTAATCGATGATGGAAGATTCCAAATCAATACATTGCCTTTAATTTCCATAGGCATTTTCAAACCCGCTCTTTGTGCCGCCGAAGTCGAAATTCTAACTGAATAAGCAAGTGATTGACAAGTATCCTTACCAAAATAATTAAGACAAACTCCAACATTAAGTGCACCATCACCAAGAGGCTGCGAAAGACTTGCAGAAGTATCTGTTTTTTCTAAGGTCAAAAAGACCCCTGCACGTGTCCAAGTTACGGTTAAGGGAGGCATACCAGGAGCCGTTAAAGCTGCATAATTACTGATATTTGCTAAAAGAACCAAAGTGTCCTGCCCATTCCAAACAGAATTATTTGGCTTTGAGCCTGTAATATTAAAAATAGGAGTAGGAACTATACGAGAAACAGTATAATTCACCGTATCACACACATTTGCTGCCCCATTATTGATGCATAGAGTAAAGCCCGTCGCCCCATTAGCCTGTGCATTAGCCGCTTTTAATTCTGTATTTGAAAAAATCGTGTCAGAAATTACCCCTGTTCGTCCCCACGTATAAACCAATGCTGGCATATTAGGAGCAGTAAGTGCTGCTAAATTAGTAATTGTTGCTGTAATGGTTAACGTATCCGTTCCATTCCAAGGGCTTGCAACTGTACCTGCTAAAGTAAACACTGGTTGAGCATAGCCACTGACAATCACAGTAAACGTTTTTTCCTTTGTTGTACCAGAAACAAAACCTGCTGTATATTTAAACGTAAGTGTATCGTTATTTCCTCCTCCAGCTGTAGTGTATTGAATTGTATCTGTAACACCTAATGCGGAATCTCCTGAAGCTCTTACCAATGTCCAAGATTTAGAAGTCGCACAATTAGAAGGCACACCTAAAGTTACCACTTCCAAGCTAGCCACTGTACGCACAATAGACGTAGTATCAAAGGCTTCATCCGCACTATAACAACCATTGGGAAGCTTAACCCCTACCACTGTTTGGCCTGTTTTTTGGTTTTCGTAAGATAACTTAACCCAATCAGTCGAGCGAACAACAGATGATATTCGTGCCTCATCCATTATGCCATCAAAATAATTAATTTTATCCTCTCGTCCTCTTCCCAATTGCACATCTGCACTATTACTAGTATTAACAAGCTTAGTCAAAGATTTACCAGAAGTCTCTAAGATACCATCTACATATAAAAGGCCTTCATTCACATCTGGATTATTATTATCAACAAGAACCACACTTATATGATGCCAAGTTCCATCATTAATAACAACAGATCCTACGTTCCATCCACCACTTACTTCCAACCTTAATGCCCCTGCGGTTAACTCACCACTATTCTTAGTTTCTTGATTGCGAATTGTCCATCTAGCCCCTAGACCAGAAGCCGCACCCCAATACATAATGGTGTTATTTTTCTCTGATACAAACTTCACCCAAGCACTGACTGTTCGACTAGCTTTTCCTGTAATTCCTTTATAGCCTGTCATTTTCATATAGCTGTTAGTTCCATTGAAGGTCTGCCCTACACCAATTTGACCTGCAACATCTGATTCTGAAGTAAAATTAGCCCCTGTACTATGGCGTCCATTGCTTGTAGCATCCAAATAACCACCCACATCTGTATTTCCATCTTCATCAAGATGCCACACTCCCTCATAGCCAGCAGTGGTATCAAATACTGCGGCTCCATTAGAGGAGTCAGCTGCACTAGCATTGCCCCAATACATTTTAATCTCAGTCAGTGTATTTCCTTTTACTGTATCCAACTTAACCCAGATAACAGCAGTACCTCCTGCAGAATCCCATTGGGTTATCTCATAAGGTAGAGGTGTATTGTCCAACTTTGAAAAGCGAATATCTTCTCCACCAAGTAGTGCCTCAGAAAAATCAAAAAAACTCGTTTCAAGTCTTACAACAATAGGAAAATCCTTCTCTATTACATTATCAGCCAAGTTTGCCCCCGTAGGAGTTGTATTCACCTGAATATTTGTGCTCTTTGGCCAATTAGCTAAATCTTCTTGTCCAAAGGCTAAACCTATGAACCCACTTATGAACAAAGCCACTATAGCTCTATTAGACCAACGAATAAGACTATTCTTTAGTATTGCCCTATTTTTTGAATATTTTCCCATTTTTGCACCTTTTCTTCTTTTTAACATTATCTTCTAATTTAGTACCTATTCTATATTTTTTCAGGTAATATCTAAACCTGTTTTGATTTCTCTATTCATATTGACATTTCAATAAATCCCATTACTTTGTACGTAAGAGCACACTATTAAAAAGGATAAATATGCTTCACATTAATCTACTTGGACTTCACATTCTTCTATTCTGTAGTCTTGCCTTAGCACAAACCCCTTCTCGTTATGAGGGCAAACAAAATAACTGGTGGAAAGGCAACTCTCACTCCCATCCTAAAAGGCAAATCGGGGTCAAATCCACATCAAAGCTTTACCATGAAAATAATTATGATTATCTCGTTTTAACAGAGCATCGAGTATGGTTAGACGATACAGAAGTCACCTTTACCCCTAAACGGTCTTCATTTTTAGTCATTCAAGGAGAGGAATTTAATAGTAATAGAAACCGTAAAACCAAACACATTACAGTCATAAACTCTACGGCACAACTAGGAGATATTCCCAAAAAATCAACTACGGATTCTGAACACTTTAATATGATTTATGCCCTTGTCTCTGAAAAGAATGGTTTTCCCATTATCAACCATCCCACTTGGGGAGGCGATCTAAAGCCTGCTGATTTTGCTAAAATTAAAGGCTTTCAGCATTTTGAGCTATTTAATGGTGCCCAAGATACTGATACATACGGAATATATGGCACAGGATTGCCTAGTACAGAAAAACTTTGGGACGACATTCTCACTGCAGGAACAAAGTGGTATGGAGTAGGAGCAGACGACTTTCACAGAATTGGCCCTAATAAAGCTAGTGCTTCGAGCCCTTTTACAGGCTGGACAATGCTCAAAACCAGTACTTTGTCTGTCGACAGTGTATTAGCCGCTTATAAAATAGGACGATTTTATGCAAGTAATGGAGTGCAACTTGTTGATTTAACTACTGACCTAGGCCTTTATAAAATAAGTATCGATACACAGCTCACAAATTTTGAATTAACTAACAGAGATACTGCTGGTTGGGCTAATCCTGCAAAACCCGTTAAGGAAGGAACTCCGGGGTATCGTATTGATTTTATTGGATCAAATGGCACTATTCTTAAAACTGTCAATGGTTTAAGTGGAGAGTATCAAGCCACTAAAAATGATGCTTATGTGAGAGGACGAGTTACCTTTTTGAGAGAAATTACTCCGAAAAGTGCCCCTTACATCAATGAAAAAATCATGAAACAACAAGATTATATCAGAGACAGTAGCATGATCAAAGAAGAATATTACGCTTGGGGACAGCCATTTTTTACCGATGCAAGACACGAAGGCGGAGCACCTAAGTTTGGATGTACAGATACAAGCTATTTAGAGTACGATAATACAGCCAATATTACAGATGTAAATGCCTGCAAAAATAAAAATGTCAGTATTCGTAATAAACAATATGACTTTGACGGTATTAATGGAATTAATATTAAAGTAGGAAAGGTTTTTGGAAACTACTCTATTGAATTACGCTCTTTAAATGGACAGCTTTTAAAAACCATAAATTCAAACCTAAATAGAGAACATGACCTTAACAACTTAACTACGTTTAAAAGATACATTGTGGTAATAAAAGGGCAACACAAGAGTATTCAAAAAATGATAATGGTTAAATAAAAACAGACTCACTTTTAGGGAATAAGTCTGTTATTCCCTATTCCAATGCTTAATAATCTCCGATAATTCAGGGTCTTTGAGCATCTGGTGACAGGAGTCTCGTATAAACCGAACTTCTTCAATATCTCTGATAATATCCGTGTATTTTAAGTGACCAAAACCAGATTGCTTAAGCCCATCTAAACTCCCTGTCCCTCTTTGTTGCATGTCCAATTCTGCTAACTCAAAACCATCCTGACAAGTACAAAAGTAATTGAGTCGCTCCATTGTCTCCGTGGGATACACTCTTTCTGGCAAAGCTAAAAAACACCAACTTTCACGGGTTCCTCGCCCGACACGACCTCTTAATTGATGTAACTGAGCTAAGCCAAATCGATCGGGGTTTTCGATAATCATCAAGCCTGCATCAGGTACATCCACCCCCACTTCCACCACTGTAGTCGCTAGGATAACATCAATATCTCCTGCTTTGAATTCTTTGAGAATTTTATTTCGTTCTTCTGATGGAAGCTGTCCATGAACACATTTCACCTTCCATTTTTTTGAATGGCGATTGAGTTCTTTTCTTAAACTTTCGATAGACTTTAAATCCATCTCTCCTGTTTCAGCTTCTCCCTCATTACTTTGAACATTTCCAAACAAAAGCATATTTGATTCTTCCGTCTCTTCTTCTTTCTCTGTAATACGAGGCACCACCCAAAAGGCCTGATTACCATCTTCTACTTCCTTTAATAGGTAGTTCAACAAATCTTTCCGTTTAGAGAAAGGAACACACTTCGTTTGAATCGGTTTTCTGCCTTTGGGCTTTTCCTTAATCAGTACATTCTTAATATCCCCAAAAATACTTTGGGATAAGGTGCGAGGAATAGGAGTCGCCGTTAAATACAATACATCGGGATGCTCTCCCTTATTGATCAAGGCTTGCCTTTGCTCCACTCCAAATCGATGTTGTTCATCAATAATAGCAATACCTAACTGATGATAGAGAACATC
>CAZLBO010000120.1:0-6975 GCA_964557725.1 uncultured Bifidobacteriales bacterium
TGGAAATCATGCCTCCGCACAGTAGCAAAGGGCGACATTTTATCTGGTTTTTACTGGCGCATATTATTTTATTTTCCATCTGTTATTCTATTTACAAGAAGAATAAAGCCCTTGGGGTTTACATCTTTATGTTGTATGGAATGACTAGTTTTGGTCTTATCTTTTACATGAATTTTTCTGATGGCTTGCGTTCGGACTTAGCACCATATTTACAATGGGTTAAGGCGGGTGCGGATCCGTCACGACTACCTGGTTTGGTGCATATGGAAGTGAGAGAGAGAGATTACTTTTATACTCCTGCTTATATCTTTATGAGTGTTTTATTGGGCTTAGGGGCTGGCTTATTGATTGCTAAATTTAAAGATGCCGTCTCAAAATTAGGGAATAAATCCGATGGCGTGAGCTCGGTAGGTAAACTAATTGCTGTCAGTTTAATTGTGGTTTCTTTTATTGTACCTGCGGTTTCAAACTATCACATTCATGATAGAAGTAAGGTTTATGTGCCTTTTGATTACGCTAAAAACTTACTGGAATCTTGTCGTCCCAATAGTATTCTGTTTACTAATGGCGATAATGATACCTTTCCCTTATGGTACATGCAAGAAGTTGAAAATGTACGGAAAGATGTCCGTGTCATCAACTTGTCTTTGGGAAACACCATTTGGTATGTACAACAATTAGTGGATCAAGAGCCTAAAGTTAAATTGGGCTTTCCCGAAGGGATTCAAAATTTAGCTCCTAAAGGAAACTCCTTTACTAAGACCACTCGAATCAATGTCACGGGTACTAAATTTAATTTGGATATGCCTGGACGAGATGTTGTGCCTTATTACAAGATACAGGATCGCTTAGTCATGTCTCTTGTGATTAATAACTTTCCCGAACGTCCCATTCACTTTGCTTCTACCGTAGGACCAAATAATATGATGAACTTTCAGAACTATATGGTTCTTGAAGGAATGGTTTACACTTTAACAGAAGACCCTAATAGCCGTCGGAAGTTGAACCCTGTGCGTACGGCTTATTTAGTCGACTCTGTTTATAAGTACCGTGGTTTAGGAGATAAGGATGTTTATTTGAATGGGGATACCAAACAAATGTTAACCAATTATGTTCAAACCACTCATCAGCTTTCTCTTTGGTATGCGGACAAAGTGGCTCAAGCAAAGGGAGAACTTAAGGCACTTCAAGGGGGAACTGCCCCAGTGGATTCTACCCTCACAAATCCAGCAGAAAGGATAACGGCCTTAGAAGCTGAGATTGCGAAATACACAAAATTAGGGACGGGTTACATTGAAGAGTTAAGTAAAAATGTCCCTTGGGAAGGCATTCACTATTACTATTCAGGCCAATTCTATTTGACCATAGAGGATTATGCTAAAGCAGAGGAGATTCTTTTAAAGGGTGTTGCTGTTGGTAAACGTGTAAATATTATCAACAACGCTTTGACTCAAGTTTATTTAAAGCAAGAGGCTTTTGATAAGTTGGAAAAATATTTTGAAGGAATCAACCCCAACCCCCAAGCATTTAATCAATACTTAGGTGCTTTGGAGAATAAGGGAAGGTTTGCTCAGGGAAAGAGTGCTATTGAGGTTTGGTTGCAGAAGAACCCTGAAGACCCCAATGTGCGTTACTTCCAGAGTAAGTTAAGCAACTTTGTGACTAAAATGCAGTCGCAAATAAAACCTAAAACTCTTGAGAAAGACTCTAACGCAAGTAAATCAAAAACAGATAGCACCAAAGCAGGGTAAAACCCCTGCTTTGCAGGGCATTCCTTTGAATCACCTTTTCCACCTAGATTATTTTTTATGGAATCCAAAGGGATAAAAAAAGTTCTTATTGTAAACTGGCAAGATTTAAAAAATCCATTGTCAGGGGGAGCAGAAGTGCACTTGCACGAAGTTGCCCAACGGTGGGTGCAAGTGGGCATTAAAGTCACTTTGTTTGTTCATCGTTATTCTGGAGCTGCAGCAAGAGAAGAAGTACAAGGCGTAGAAATTTATCGTATGGGGTCTCGTAACTTTTTCAATTTTATCGTGTGGTTTAAAGTCAATCAATGGGTTAAGGAACATCAACCTGATGTCGTGATTGATGACACAAATAAAATCCCCTTTTTTCTTCCTTGGTTATGTAAAAAAGTACCTGTTGTGGTTAGGATACACCATTTATTTGGTCAGACTATTTTTAAGGAAGTCAATTTTATTCAGGCTAGTTATGTCTACTTCTTAGAGCGATTAGCAGCCTTTGCTTGGAAGAAGGTACCTGTCATTACTGTTTCACAAAGCACAGCGGATGAGCTAGGGGAGAGAGGAGTGACTCATACTACTATTTGTCATAATGGAGTGGATTTAAAACTTTATCAACCTGAAAGGGTAAAGAAGGAAGAACACTTGCTGGTTTATTTGGGGCGAGTCAAAAAGTATAAAAATATTGATTTATTGATTGAGGTTGTCGAACGCTTAAAGGTAAAAGCCCCTCATACTTCTCTTTTAATTGCAGGAGGGGGAGACGATATTCCTCGCCTTAAGCAATTGAGTAAGGAAAAAGGCTTGGAAAAAAATGTTCAATTTTTAGGATATATTACAGAAGAAGAAAAAGTAAATTTGTATAGACGAGCCACAGTGGTTGTTAATCCCTCCTTTAAGGAAGGCTGGGGATTGACTAATATAGAAGCAAATGCTTGTGGAACAGTAGTGGTCGCACATGATGTACCTGGTTTAAGGGATAGTGTTCGCCATAAAGAGACTGGTTTTTTGGTGGGGTATAAGTCTCTCTCCGAATTTGTAGAAAGAATAAGCTGGTTGTTTGAAAACGATAAAGAAAGACAAGAGATGGAAAAAAAAGCAATTGAATGGGCTCAAACATTTACATGGGATGCTTGTTCAAAAAAAACCTTAAATGTATTAGAAAAGGCTGTTAAGAAATAGATATGAAAAAGTATCGACCTCAAATAATGAATCTGATTAAACTGATTGCTGTGGCGGCTCTTATGTTACATGTGGTGCATACCGCAGGAGGCATTGAAATATGGGGGAGCATTAAAGAGGCGAAAGTCGCAGGGCTTTTATTATCTGCATTAGCATTTTTTCTATCGATTTTATTGGGGTCGTATCAGTGGTATTATTTACTTAAAATACAACATGTTTCATACTCTGTATGGCAGAGTTTTAAGACTTATTATTCGGGGATGTTTATTAATGCGGCTGTTTTTAATTTGGCAGGAGATGCCTTGCGCGTCCATCAACTTAAAAAATCGGAAGCGGATATGGCCGCAGGCTTTTCCGCTACTTTTATGGATCGGTTTATGGGCTTTTTTATTCTATCGGTTTTCTCATTAGTTTCTGTAACGGTACTTTGGAGTCATGGGGAGTTGTCAGAAATCAAATTGATTTATCTTAGTTTGGGGATGTTTCTCATCTTTCTCATGGGAGCACTTATTTTAAGTAGTCGTCGGTTTGGAACTTTATTTCAAGTTTTTTTGAGATTGATAGGGCTTCGTAAATTTGAAAACCATTTTGAGAAAACTAGAGAATGTATGCTTTTATTTCGTCGGAAATGGGTGAAGATGATTGGGGCAGGCTTTTTGTCAGCAGGGGTTCATTCTCTCCGTATTTTGGGCCACTATTTATGTGCTGTTGCCTTTGGGGTGGAGATTTCCATTTATTACTTTTTTTGCTTTGTTCCCCTTATTTCATTAGCGACTATTATTCCTCTTAATTTAGGCGGCTGGGGGGTTCCTCAGGTTTTTTCTATGAAGCTGTACGCTTTGAATGGGGTTATTGTTGGCTCTCTCTTAAATATGAATAAGAAAGAAGCAGCAGGGCTTTTGGCTGTGGTGCCTTCGGGTATCTTTTATTTAGTGATGTTGTGCGGAGGTGTTTTTATTCTCTCGGAATTTATAAATTCAAAGCTCATTAAAAATAAGGGGGTTCACTCTTGATTCAGTTGTCTTTAGTTATACCTGTTCTGAATGAAAAGGAGAGCCTTCTCAAGCTACTCGAAGAAATTAATACAGTTTGTGAAGCAAACGAAATTAGTTATGAAGTACTGTTTATTGACGATGGAAGTACGGATGGTTCTTTTGCACTTATTGAAAAAGAATCGGCAAAAGACTCTCGAATCAAAGGGATTCGTTTTCGTAAGAACTGTGGAAAGGCGACGGCCTTAAATCAAGGTTTTCTCATGGCTCAAGGGGAGTCCATTATTACCATGGATGGCGATTTACAGGATAACCCCAGTGAAATCCCTGAAATTCTTCACTTGCTCAAACAATATGATGTAGTGAGTGGGTGGAAGAAAAAACGCTATGATCCCATTCATAAAACAGTGCCGTCAAAATTATTTAATAAAGTCACCCGAATGATTTCGGGGTTAGAACTTCACGATTTTAATTGTGGTTTAAAAGGGTATCGAAAAGAAGTCGCTAAATCCCTAAAGCTTTATGGAGAGCTTCATCGTTACATTCCTGTATTAGCCCATTGGAATGGCTTTACAGTGGTCGAAAAGGTGGTCGAGCACCGCGCCCGTGAATTTGGGCAGTCAAAATACGGGTTGTCTCGTTTATCCAACGGACTTTTTGATTTAGTCACTCTGTTATTTTTGCATCGCTATACCTCTCGCCCCTTACATGTTTTTGGCTTTACAGGGTTGTGCTTTAATGCTTTAGGTATTGTTATTCTCGGATACTTCTTTTTATCCTGGGTGGTGACAGGGACGTCTCATTTAAGACCTTTGATGATAGGGGGAATTTCTTCCATTCTTTTAGGGGTACAGATAATTTCACTGGGGCTGTTGGCTGAAATGATAGTGCAACGCTCGGAGATTAATCCACCTATTGCAAGTGAAACCGATAATATAAAAGAAGAGGCTTTGTAGATGAAGGTGCTTATATTTGGAGGAAATGGTTTATTAGGTCAAAACCTGATTCAAGCGAAGCCTATGCAAGCAGAAGTACTCGCTTGTGGGTTAGAAGAGGCCTCATTTATCCCTTTGAAGGCCAATTATAAAACGGTAGATGTGACGAATGAAACCGCTCTCAAAGGAGTTGTGGAAAGTTATCAACCCGATTGGATTTTTAATGCAGCAGCCATGACGAATGTGGATCTTTGCGAAACGGAAATTGCTTTATGTGAGCAGTTAAATAGAGATTCTGTTAAGTGGATGGTAGAGACAGGGGTTCCTGTTGCCCATGTTTCGACAGATTATGTTTTTGATGGCCTTAATGGGCCGTACCGAGAAGAAGATAAAATGAACCCCTTAGGTGTTTACGGTCGCGTCAAAATGGAATCGGAAACTTTAGTACTGACAAACCCCAAAAATTTAATTGTTCGCACAATGTTGTTGTGGGGTTTAGGAGAGCGTTTAAGGCCTTCTTATGTGGATTTTGTAAGAGATAGTTTACGAGAAGGGAAGCGAATTAAAATTGTTAAAGATCAACTAGGCAATCCGACCTTGGCTTCGGATTTGGCACTGGCAATGTGGGATTTAACCTCTAAGGGGTGTAAAGGGCTTTATCATGTGTCTGGACCAGAGGTGTTGAGCCGTTTGGATTGGGCGATTAAAATTGCAGATTATTTTGGGCTGGATAAAGGTCTTATTGACTCTTGTACGACGGAAGAATTGAATCAAGCGGCCAAAAGGCCCTTAAATTCGGGTTTTGTTTTAGATAAAGTGCGTGGTGTATTGGATTTTAAAACAAAAGGCGTTGTAGAACAGTTAGATTTGACACAGAATTGATTTAAGGGGTCTTTTTCATGAAAATACGCAAATTATTTGAATAACCCGCCATACTTGCTAATTTGATTGAAATAACAATTTATCTGACGGTCGTATGGAAAAAGTTCTCATAATTATCCCCACCTACAATGAGATGGAAAATCTCCCTCGTTTGGTGACAGAAATAGAAAAATTAGCATTGGGTTTGGATATACTCATTGTAGATGATGGATCCCCTGATGGAACAGGGAAGTGGGTGAATGGGCAGTTAGGCCAAAAACCACATCTTCATCTTATCGAGAGAAAAGAAAAGATGGGATTGGGAAGTGCTTATGTGGCAGGTTTTAAATATGCGATTGAGAATGAGTACGATTTAGTTTTTGAGATGGATGCTGATTTTTCTCATGACCCGAAATATGTCCCGCAGTTTTTACATAAAATTAAAGAAGCCGATTTGGTTTTGGGAAGTCGATACGTTCAGGGCGTGAATGTGGTCAATTGGCCAATGTCTCGCTTGTTACTTAGTTACTGTGCCAATATGTACGCCCGTTGGGTGACTCGGATTCCTGTAAAGGATGCCACAGGAGGGTATAAATGCTTTCGAGTAGAGGCTTTAAAATCATTAGACCTCGATAAAATAGGCTCGGGTGGCTACTCCTTTCAGATAGAAGTGACCTATAAGTTATGGAAAAAAAAGTTTCGCATTGTAGAAATTCCTATTGTCTTTGTGGACCGAACCGCTGGGGAGTCCAAAATGTCGACTAAAATTATTAGAGAAGCTTTATTTGTTTTAATCAAGTTGCGTTTTGGCCGATAAGCTTAAAGCCTCCGAAGTGTCTAAGGGCATTTCAGTTATTATTGTTTCGTTTAATGTATGTTCATTTTTGTCATCCTGTTTAGAGAGTTTAGAACATGCGATACAGGCTACAGGCGTGACGGCAGAAATTATTGTAGTTGATAATGATTCAAAAGATGGGACAATAAAAATATTAAAGCCTCGTTTTCCAACAGTGACATGGGTGGCTTCTGAAACAAATGTTGGATTTGGATCGGCCTGTAATCGAGGAAGTCGGTTTGCTAAATTCTCTCAACTTCTCTTTTTGAACCCTGATACTATTGTGGAAGAGAATACCCTATTAGAGATGTCTCTTTTTTTTAAGGACAGAAAAGACATAGGTATTGTGGGGTGCAGAACTCTTAACTCGGATCATGTTTTACAACTTGCTTCTAAGAGGAGCTTTCCTTCTCCCCGAGTGGCCA
>CAZLBO010000121.1:0-6952 GCA_964557725.1 uncultured Bifidobacteriales bacterium
TACTTGACACCCGAAAACTTGGGGAACAAATCAAAGTTCTCTCTTCCGATTTTACACAGATTGATGAATCTTTAAAGAAAATCCTTCTGCAAATCCCTAATCTTCCTCATTCGAGTGTTCCCATAGGAAAGAATGAAACCGCCAATCAGGTTATAAAACATGGGGGAACAAAGCCTGAGATTGAATTCAAAATGAAGGATCACCTAGAAATAGGCGAGCGTCTCAAATTATTTGATTTCAAAAGGGGAGCTAAAATTTCAGGGCGAGGATTCCCTATATACATAGGAATGGGTGCTCGTTTAGAACGCGCATTAATCCAATTCTTTTTAGATCAGCATACGGATAAAAATGGCTTCACAGAAATTATTCCTCCTCTACTCGTCAACAGGGCTTCTATGATTGGAACCGGTCAATTGCCAAAAATGGAAGACGACATGTACCATGCGACCGAAGATGATCTTTTTTTGATTCCTACAGCAGAAGTACCTGTTACCAATATGCATGCCGATGAATGGCTTGATATTAAAGATTTACCTATCTCATATGCTGCTTATACCCCTTGTTTCAGACGAGAGGCTGGCTCTTGGGGCAAAGATACCCGTGGCTTTCAACGCCTTCACCAATTTGATAAAGTAGAAATGGTTAAGTTTGTGTCTGCAAAGGACTCTTATCAGGTTCTTGATGAGTTAGTGGGTTATGCCGAGAATATTATTAAAGCCTTGGGGTTACACTATCGTATTTTGGAATTATGCACAGGTGACTTGAGTTTTGCAGCCGCTAAGTGTTATGACTTAGAAGTCTACTCTCCTGCAACAGGAATGTGGCTCGAAGTCTCCTCAGTCTCCAACTTCGAAACCTTTCAGGCTAGACGAGCCAATATCCGCACTAAAGTGCAAGGAAAGCCTCAATTTGTACACACGTTAAATGGTTCAGGACTGGCCACCCCAAGGATTCTCGTGGCTTTACTTGAGACATTTCAAACAGAAGAAGGCAATGTGATGATTCCAGAAGTCTTGCAGCCCTACATGAGAAATACCAAAGAATTAAAGCCTTAACCTTACCCTAAAAAGATGATTAGACTACCCCATTGGAAAAAGTATTTAGAAAAGTTGACGATTACCGCTTCGCCTAAATTAAAGGGAGTGGTTCTTCTTCTTACCTTAACCTTTATTGGGGCCTTCTTTTTAGTAAATTGGTTTTTTATCAATACGCTTTCGCAACAGTATCGGGAAGTGACAGATAAAGAAGCCGATTTGTATCGAAGGATTATCTTACAAAATATCCAAGGGGCTCAATTTGATTGGGCATTTGACGAAGTTTTACTCAAATCTAAGTTCCCCATGATTATTACAGATAAACACAAAATGCCCTTTCAGTGGAAGAACCTGCCCCGTTCTTGGTGGGGGCCAGACATGAAAAGGTTAAACAGCCGAATCAGTTGGGGAGTGCTTACCAATGACGAAAGAAGTCACATCAAAAAGCTTCTCTCTAAAATGGATGAAAAAAGAGAACCACTTGAGTTAGAAATTAGCGCAGAGCATTTTTACGGAGAAAAACAGCTTTTGTACCTTCATTATGGGGATATTGAAATTGTTCAGTATTTAGCTTGGATGCCCCTTTTAGAATTTTTAGTGCTAAGTCTTGTCTTTCTCATAGGCTACTTTGGATATATTACCATTCGTTCTAACGAACAAAGCATTCTCTGGGTTGCCCTAGCTAAAGAAACAGCCCATCAAATGGGAACTCCTTTATCCTCATTAATGGGTTGGATCGAACTCCTAAAGTTTCACATGAGTAAATCATCGGTAACTAACCCTAAAGATATTGAAATTATTCAGGCCATTGAAGGCGATCTCTCTCGACTCAATCGGGTTTCTATCCGCTTTTCACAGATTGGCTCTCTTCCCAAATTAATTAAACAGCCCCTCAATACTTTAGTAGAGGATACCGCCGAGTATTTTTCAGATCGACTCCCCCAATTAGGAAAAAAGGTTGATTTACAGTTAAAACTACGAGAAACACCCGATATTTGGATGAATGCAGAGCTTTTAGGTTGGGTTTTAGAGAATCTTATTAAAAATGCGTTAGATTCTCTCCATCATAAAACAGGAAGCATTAAAATTGAAACATTCTATGCCAAAGTGGACAAGATGATTCAAATTACCATTACAGATACGGGAAAAGGCATTGAGAAGGAAAATTGGAAAAAAATCTTCGAAACAGGGTTTAGTACAAAAAAAAGAGGATGGGGACTAGGGTTGTCCTTAGCAAAGCGGATTATTACTATCTATCATAGTGGTGACATAATCGTAGAATGGAGTAGTCCATGGAAGGGAACGCAGTTTCTCATCACCCTTCCCATCTTACCAGAAATAGCCAAGAGAGAGATCAATGACAAATGAAAAAAAACAAATCTTGTGGGTCGATGATGAAATAGAGTTTCTCCGTGCTCATATTATGTTTCTCGAAGAACATGATTACTCCGTTTCAAAAGCCACCAATGGAAATGACGCCATTGAATTAGTACGGGAAAAGCATTTTGACCTCGTTTTTTTAGATGAGCAAATGCCAGGTAAAGATGGACTCACCACTTTAGAAGAGATCAAAGAAATCAACAGTTCTCTTCCTGTCGTCTTTGTGACCAAAAGCGAAGAAGAAAAACTAATGGAAGATGCCATGGGTCGTAACATTAATGGTTACCTCACCAAGCCCGTCAACCCCTCACAAATACTCTCTATTTGTAAAAGTATCCTTTATTCAAAGTCAATCAAAAAAACTCATTTCACTTCTACATATGTCAATGAATATGCAAAGTTCAAAGCAAAGCTGACCTCTAACCCCAACCCAAGTGTCTGGTCAGGGTTATGTAAATCTCTATTCAAATGGGACATCAACATTCAATCCATTAAGGATCAAGGCTTAGAAGAAAGTCATCAAAAGCATAAAGAAGAAGCCTCAAAGCAGTTTATTAAATTTGTCGAACAATCTTTTTTAAGCTGGCAAAGTAACCGTACTAAGGCCCCCTTTCTGTCCTACCATTCTTTAGACAGAAAGCTCTTTCCCCTACTTAAAAACAATAAAAAAGTTTGCTTAATTGTGATGGCAGGGTTAAGAATGGATCAATGGCTAACCATGCGAGAGGTTCTTCAGGACGAATTTTCAATGGATGAATCTATTGCTTGGGCGCCTATTCCTTCAGATAGGCTACATAGTCGAAGCGCCTTATTAGCAGGGAAAAACGCGAGAGAAATTGCTTTAAATTTCCCTGAACTCTGGCAAAAAATTGAAGATGAAGACGAATATCGGAATTATGAAAAAGAGTTGCTTAAAATGAACTTAGCTACCAAAGGCTTTTCTCATATTGACCAACCTTCCATTCAATACATTCGTTCATTAAAGGATTCCAAAGAATTCCTGACGAATATCAATGATTACAATGAGGAGCCTCTCATCACCTTAGTCGTTGAGTTTGCTGAACTACTGATGAATCTCAGAAGGGAAAGTTCTTTGTTAATGGAGATAGCTCCTACCGAAGTAGGTTTTAGAGAATTAACTAAAATATGGTTTAAATCCTCTAACCTTCTCAAAGCTCTTCAACTCTTCTCATTGAAAGACAGACACATCGTCCTTACTAGTGATCATGGTTCTGTTTTAGTCAGGCAACCTGTAGAAGTCTTTTGTCAAGAAGAACGCTCACCCCACCCTCGGGTAAAAAAAGGAAAGGATATCTCCTGCGATGAACGACATGTCTTTTTTATTGAAAGTCCAAAGCATTTTGGATTACCAGGTGAAGAGGGAGAAGTCGGTTATGCTATCGCCAAAGAAGATTATTACTTTACCTATCCAAATAAGTTTCAATACTTTGGAAGTCGCTTTAAAAATCAAATGGTAAGTGGTGGCTTATCTATAGATGAAATTATTGTCCCCCTCATTACCATGACACCCAAAAAGCGCCTTTAATTTTATAAATCATGAAGGTAATAGAACAATTCACCTCTCATTCTGAGGATGAAACCATTCAATGGGCTTTAAAATTTTCCCAATGCCTAAAGCAAGGAGATTCCGTAGGTCTCAATGGGACTTTAGGTGCAGGTAAAACCGTCATGAGTAAAGGGCTCTCCCTAGGTTTAGGTTATCATGAAGCCGTTACTTCACCCTCCTACTCTCTCATCAATGAATATCAGAGCAAAAATGGTTTTAAAATCTATCATATAGATTTATACCGTTTAGATGAAGATGCCGATTGGGAAGAAATTGGACTTGATTATTATACAAGTGAAAATGGAATTTGCTTAATTGAATGGCCGGAAAGATCCCCCGATCTCACTTCATTAACTTATCAAATTGATTTGACTTGGAAGTCAGAGAGTGAAAGAGAAATTATACTTAAACAATCTTAGGGAGTTATTTCTTTAAGTGAGTCTAGCTTTTCATCAATTGACTCAAGGCGATGGTACAAAATACTGTCCTCAGCTTCACTAATAATACCTGCTGACTTTAATTCTTCGTATTTTTCTTTTGCTCGTTCATAGGCACCCACCTGATAAAGGCTATCACTTACTCGAAACCCCTCTGCGGTTGCCTTTTTACCCGATTGATAGTAAAACCAAAAGCCTAAACCACCCAATACAATTGCCCCTAAAATCACCCAGTCCCAAAAAGAAGACTCATTTTCTTCATCCTTTATAAAGCTCATTTTGCCGTTGCCTTCTTTGTCTTCTTTGTCTTCTTTTCTGTGGGCTTCACAGGATCTTTAGCAGATTCCTTATCTGCTTTTTTACTGACTTTTTTCTCAAGCCGTTCAATCAGTTCCTCAATTGTCTTTTTCTTCAATATTTTTCGAAACTGTTCCTTATAATTGAGGTAAGTGCTTAAATCATCAATCACTAAGTCCCATGTTTTCCACTCCTCATCCTTAAGCATCATTTTGTATTGATAAATAGTTTCCTTCCCTCTAAAATAAGCATGGGCTGTAATCTTGGCTTTTTTTCCACTACTTGACACTTTGGCTTTTTCATACACCACAGAATCCGTTTGATAAGATTCTAATTGTTCCATTGTATTGGTCTCTAAAATATTTTTGAAGGCAGATAAAAATCGTTTCTTCTGTTCTTCCGTCATTTTTTTAAAGGTCGCACTGCCCAAGGATTTTCGTCCTAGTTCTTCTAGGTTAAAAATACCATTGATCAAGCGAGAAATTTCCTGTTTGCCTTTTTCTGTTTGACTCGAGTCAGACTTTAATAAGCTTTGGAGTTCACGG
The DNA here is from genome assembly GCA_964557725.1 of uncultured Bifidobacteriales bacterium. Lineage (GTDB taxonomy): Bacteria > Fibrobacterota > Fibrobacteria > UBA11236 > JADFYW01 > CAZLBO01. The sequence goes on from CAZLBO010000121.1 coordinate 5,261, forward strand.
TCCTTTTTACTTAAGATTTCCATGGGATCGGAAACCTTTCCATAAACACCAGCAAAGCTCAGTAATAAAACCAAGCAAATCATATTCTTATACATTATGTATCCTCTTCAAATAAAGCTCTATCACCCTTTATTCCTTACTTACGTTACTAAGATAATCAGTTAGAGTCCAACCGACTGATAAGATAACTTTTACAACCGCTTTATTGTATTCAAAAATCGATTGATAATAATTATTTCGCCCATTTAATGCTTCTTTGTAAGGAGAAATCAAATCCATGGCAAGAGTAGGGTCTAAGTCATAATCCATCGCAGCCCCTTTTAGCCATGCTTCTGCGGCCCTTAAAGAGGCTCTCGCTGCCTTCATATTTAAGCGTGCTTCCTCTAACTGAACATACGCTTCTTCTAACCGCCCTAACAACCCACGAGCGGCATAAATCTCAGTCCTTTTTAACTTCTTTAATTCGAGTTTCTTTTTTTTGAAATCTTGAATTCGACTCCAAAAGTTTAATCTTAAACGCATCCCTAAGCCAGCTGCTCCATCAATTTCATTGAGAGGATCCGAAGCAAAAGCTTCTCTTTCTCCTGCTTCTCTTTTTGCGCTCCAAGCCTTGGCGTATTTAAATGTTCCAAACAAAAAGATGTCTGGTCCCAATTCCCCTCTAGCCACTTTTAACATCTCTCGTCTTGCCGCCAGCCCGTGTTCTAAGCGCTTAAGATCGGGGTGATTCTTTAAAGTCCATAGTTTTAACGTATCCAATGGAGGCAAGACGAGAGATAAGGGAAGCAAAACGGTATCCTTAGGAGCAAAAGTCTTACTCTTGAGAAAAAGGTAAAAACGTGCACCTAATTTAGCCCTCGCCAAGCCTGTTAGTGTCTGGTTCTTAGCTTTTACCAGCCGATACCGCGAGGCCTTTAACTTAAGCAAGTCCTTCTGGCTCACCGATTCCGATTCATCATCTAAGAGCTCCTCAATGGTTTCTTCTGCTTTATCAAAGTCTATTTCAGCTTGTGTGATCTCTCTGAGAAGTTCCTTTGCCATCAAGTACCCGTAATAAATTTCAACGGCTTCTTTTGAAACCTTAAGTTTTTCTTTATAATGCTCTGCTTCTGTAACCTTAATCGCTAATTTGGCTGCATTCGTCCCTGATCGGTAACGATATAAATTAAGTGGCTGTATAACCCCCACATCTACACCAAAAAAAGGCCCCCAACTGCTTAAATCGTATCTCCGATGGCTATTTTCCACCCAGACAGAGTCATTTCGCCCTGCTCCTGTGACTATAAAATTTGAATCCGGGATATTTTCCAAACCTGGAGCCGGTCCAAACCCCATATTTATTTGGAATTTAGGCAACCAAGCGCTCATTTCTAGCTTTTTAAGAGCTAGTTTCTTCTGCTCAACCGTTATTTCACTTTCTAATAACAGCGGATAATTTTTTAAAACTTCCTTTTCAAATTCAACATAATCTAGCCTTAGGGTGTCCAATCCACATAAATGTGAAATCATTCCCAATAGAAGTAGGCCTCCCCACCAAAAATTATGTCTTTTCATTTGCCTTACTTTTTAAAAACCCAAAATACAAATAATTTGCCCCATAAAGCTGATTTTGTTTTTCAACTTTTCTTCCCTATTTTATTTGTTACTTTCATTTAGTATATTTTCATCGATTCGTTTGCTTCTTAATGCTCG
>CAZLBO010000122.1:0-6938 GCA_964557725.1 uncultured Bifidobacteriales bacterium
ACTGTCAGTGAAAAAAAAAGTTCTCTTCTTAATCGCCCTTATCGCTCTTTTTAGTGGGCTTTATTTTGTTCTTCCCCTAGGCCAATGGGTCAAAACAGGGGTAGATTTCTATGCACGACAAGGCCTACTCGGTGCCGTCTTTTTTATTTTCACCTACACAGTTCTTGCCAGTGTCTTCTTTCCTGCTTCCCTTCTCACATTAACAGCAGCCTCAATTTATGGATTTGGAGGGGGCTACTTGGTCACTAGCTTTGGTTCTATGGGTTCTGTTCTTCTCTCCTACTTATTAGGGCGTTACCTTTTTAAAAAAAATACAGCCGATTTATTAGCTAAATACCCTAAATTCAACTCCATAGAAAAAGCTTTAGTCGAAAAAGGCACTTTTATTGCCCTTTTAGTACGCCTGAGTCCCTTATTTCCCTTTGTTGCCCTTAATTATTTATTTAGCCTTACCCGTATTCCCCTCCCTAAGTATTTACTTGCTACATGGATAGGAATGCTTCCGGGAACAATCCTATACGTTTATATTGGGGTAGTAGGACGAGAAATCACTCATTCAAACTCCCCAACTAGCTTGATAGAAAAAAGCCTCCTTGTCATAGGACTTTTCGCTACTTTTGGGGTGGTTTATGTGATTACCAAAGTCACAAAAAAAACTTTAGGACAATATATGCAAGAGGATAGAAGAAATGGATCCTCCCTTGAATAACATCTTTCCATCCTTAAAAAAATATTTGGTGCATATTTCAACATAACCAACTTATATATCATGGTTATTCATTAAATCCCATTATTTTCTTAAGGTCTAAAGGAACCGTGCTGTGGCTTTTAATTAAAGTCTTGGTTGTTTTAATCACATCTACATCAAGTGCAAATTGATCCGATAAATTTTGGATTATTTTTAATGTACAAAAGATATTATCTGCTTTGTCAGGAGTTATACCCCAACCAATATTGTGGGGTAACATTGGACGTATAGCAAATATTCTATTCCAGAGTCTACTATGATGTGCGCACAAATTTCGCACGTAGGTAAGATGATGCAACCAACTAACTGCAATACCTTTTTTTATGCCCATTTTTTTTGAGATGTTTTTTTGATCTTTATAGCTCAGATAATTCACAAGAAATGATAAACTGCCCAACGACATTACTTCTGTTAACATCCAAATAGGAAGGTTAGGTGATTTGGGGTATTTTGATTTAAAATGCCCAACAAAAGTCTCTCGTGACCGATTAATTTCCTTTTGAGTTTTCTGTAACCAATCGCTCTGCTTCACCTTATTGCCAAAATTATTTTTATCCGCATATCCAAAGGGACCATATGTTTCACCCAAGTATAATGCAACTAAAGTTTTTAGTTGGATTTCAACTTTTTCTAAAGCTGTTAAAATCAAACTTCTTAAACGGGTGTCAAAAGAATAAACGCTTAGTATATGTTGCAATGTAGTGCCATGATCGAAGGTGTCTTTTTGGGATTGAAAAGGCAGAGCAAATGCAGCGAATCGATAATAGTTAATTTGTTGTAAAACTTGCTCTGCTTCTATGACATTGTCTATCACTAAGCCACGAGCTTGAAGTAGCTCTACTTGTTCTCGTATGCTGAGGTAAGGTTTATCATAAACCAAAAGAAAAACCTCCCGATTTGAGCATTGTAAAGAGGCTTGGGAGGTATGTTACTCCAAGTATACCTTTATTAGACACAACAGTCAATAATTGAACTTCAGTCATACCTCTGGCTCATTAAAAAATACGTTTTAGGGTTTTAAAGCTTCTTGGGATGTTTAAAAAAAACCATTTTCTTCCTTTTTAACTATTCCCTTTAATTTATCAATAAATAACCTTTTTGGCGGTAATAATATGACTTATGAAAACAATGATTCTAAATTTCACTCAAAGTTGAACGCTCTATAAAAAAACGTTCTTACTTCGCAGCGACTCTTAGCTCGATTGCTCTTTGATTCCCCTTTTTAACAGGGTTTCTTACTGCATGACGAATCACCCATTTAAGCTCTGCTGAGGCTCCTTTCAACCAGTTCTCACAAAGTTCTAAAGCTAAATCGAGATGATCCTTCGCTATATCCCCTACATGATTTGCAACACTCCTTCTTACATATAAATCAGGATCATTTTTTAAACATTCTAGTATAGGGAGCGTAGGACGAGGATCTTTTACAAAAGAATCTATTTTCATAGACCAAGGGAGTCTCGGTCGGGAGCCCTCTGAACTAAGCCGACGCACATGGGGGTCTGGATGCTTCATCCATTGATACAGTCTATCCATAGTTCTTTTTTCATGCTCAATAATAAAGGGGCGGATTGAATATTCACAGGAAAACCGTTGGGTAAGTTCCATTTGAGCATTCATGGAGACCTCAAAAAAAACCTTCCCCTTATTCAGTTTTGAATCAAGACCAAATTGTGCAATAAAACTACAATGAGGCATATAAAACAAAACAGCTAGCCCGTTGCCCTCGGTCTTTTCTAAAGGGGGCGTGAGTGATTTTAAAATAATCGTCACACTCTTTGAATAACTAGGGGGAAGATATTTCTTCATAAAAAGAGCAATATGCTTGCCCCGTTCTGTAATACTCAAAGGCTCTATCTCAACCATTGTCTCTTTCACAAACGCAATTTGTTCAAACGCAGGATAAACGAGTTTTAGATTTTTTGCTAATTGAGAAACAGCTTCTTTACCCAAAATTAATTTTAAAGGCACTCCCTTTTGTATTGAGTTGGGTGCCTTAGGTATTTTTAAAAGAGATGCCATGATTTACTCCCAAATTATATTTTTTATAGGTTGAACAGGTTCTTAATCGTTTTGTCATGTATAATTTTACTGACAACTGTCTCGGCATCAAATATTGATTTACCAGGGTGGTTCCTAAATATCTCCACATATTTCTGATCAATCACCTCTCTCATAGCATCTTGATTCTTACTCACAAAATCACCTATCTTCTTCGTATAAGACTTTTTGAATATCAAATTATTTTCATTCAAAACACCCATTTTCAAGGCACTTTTAGCTTTTTTTGAACATCTACAAGGATTACTTTTGTTTATCAACCCACACCGATATTCCATATAATTATGTAGTTCCCTTCTCGCTCGAGACAACTTAACTCTAAAGTTCTCTTTAGAGATATTAAAGATTTCTGCACCTAGGTTGTGGTCTATTCCAAAAGAATCTCCTATAAGATAAATAAGCCTCTGTTCTCTATCGAGGCAAATCAGCATTGCTGAGGTACATCTCAGTTTAACTTCTTGAGTATAATCTTTTAGCTCCAGTTCTTCTGCAGGTGTCAATTCGGGATCAGGAACTAAATTTAATTGTTTATCATGAGCCTCAAAGTTAGGGAATAACTCCTCTTTCGACTTTCTCTTTGTTTGTAAAAACTCATTAAAAACAATTCGATAAAGCCATGTCCTAAAAGCACTTTTCTTTTTAAAAGTCGACAACTTAGTTATCACCTTAATTAAAACTTCTTGAGTTAAATCCAAGGCATCTTGATTACTATGAGTCATCTTCCATGCCACGTTGTAAATAAATGCTTGATGAATATCAACGAGGCTATCTAAGGCCTTTGCATCTCCCTCAAGCACTCGCTCGACAAGACTCAGGTTTTTCTCTTCCGAATATTTAATTGATAATGGATTTTCCATCGTCCTCCCTACTTTAATTACTTAGATACCTAAAAAAGGAATATGTTACAAAAAATGCTAGAATACAATTTTAAACCCCATCGCTCCCAACCCATCTTGATTGTCTTTTGAAAAGGTATCATAAAACGTGTACTTATAAAAAACCGAAGCTAAATTTTCAATTCCATTCAAAAGAATATTAAAATCGATACTCATCTTATTTTGAAACTGTTCTCTCGAATTTCTCCATGTATGATGATCATAATCAGAATAAAAACCCCAGCTTTTAATTTTACCTAAATGAAGCCTCATTTTATGAAAATACTCATAACGGTAATCATGATTCTGTTGAATCCATTTTGATTGATCTCCATACAAAAAGGCACCCACATTAAAACTATAATCAAAATCAGGAAACCTTTGCTTGCTACCTCTTCTATAAGTGTCTAAAAGAAACCTAGGATACGCCCCATTACTTCCAAAACCTATTTGAAAGGAGTTCCACCAAACAGCCCCTTCTTTTTCTGGTTTGCTAATTGTATGAATACACTCATGGAGAAGAAGTCCAGAGATTAAGTGTTCTTTAAATTCAATTCGATAACCAGGCGTTAGGGTATATTTGATTTTATCTAATGTCAGCCCTGTTTCAGGGTTATTTTCAATAATTGTTGTATTGGCTATCAACCAATTTGAAATAAACCCCTTCCATTCAAAAAAGTCTACATAAGCATGAAAATTAGAACGATAACCAGGGTTTACCTCGAACTTTTCAAACTCACCTTGTACATACGGAGCAAAGGATACCTCTCCATGTGTCCGCATAAGTACCTGAAAGTCCTTTACCACCCATGACCAAAGTGTTTGAGAGTAACCACTCAAGCAGAATATTGCACAGAATGCATATATTTTTATTTGCATATTTTATCTTTTATTCAAAAAATCAATTTAAGAACTAAAATTACAAAAAATGAAACAATAGAAGCTCCTTTGATACAAACGTGGTATAATCACATCATTTAAATATGGTCTATCCCTTTTACAAGAAAGAATAATTATGAAAGCATCTGATTTATTTATTAAAGCCTTAGAAGCCGAAGGTGTCGAATATATTTTTGGAATTCCTGGGGAGGAAAACCTCGATATTTTAAATTCCCTAAAAGACTCCCCCATTCAACTTATCCTCACCCGTCACGAACAAGCCGCAGGCTTTATGGCTTCTACCTACGGTCGACTAACAGGTAAAACAGGGGTTTGCCTGTCTACTTTAGGGCCAGGAGCGACTAATTTTGTCACCGCCGCAGCCTATGCACAACTAGGTGGAATGCCCATGCTCATGCTCACCGGTCAAAAGCCTATTAAAAACAGCAAACAAGGTTACTTTCAAATTGTGGATGTAGTGGGTATGATGAAGCCCATTACAAAGTTCACCCATCAAATTGTCAGTGCAAACAACATCCCTGCCAAAATCCGAGAAGCCTTTCGCCTAGCGGAAAGAGAAAAACCAGGAGCGGTTCATTTAGAACTCCCCGAAGACATTGCCATCGAACAAACCGATGCTCATATTATTGAAAGAAGCCAAGTCCGTAGACCTGTGGCTGAAGCGAAATCAATTGACCTCGCCGTAAAAATGATACAAGAAGCCAAATGTCCCTTGTTATTAATTGGATCTGCCAGTAACCGAAAACGAGCTAGTAAAATGTTAAGACACTTTGTGGACAAAACAGGTATTCCCTTTCTCACCACCCAAATGGGCAAAGGAGTACTGAATGAAGAAGATCCTCTATTCCTAGGTAATGCAGCTTTATCGGCCAATGACTTTTTACACCGCGCCATCGAGAAATCTGATCTTATTATTAATGTAGGGCATGATGTAGTTGAAAAGCCCCCTTTCTTTATGGAACATGGTGGGCTAAAAGTAATTCATATCAGCTTTCATTCAGCAGAGGTTGATTCCGTTTACTTTCCCCAAGTTTCTGTTGCAGGGGATATTTCTAACAGCATCTGGGAGATCGCGGAAAAAATAACCCCTCAGCCCCACTGGAACTTTACCTATTTTCATAAAGTTAAAATGGCGATGGATACTCACCTGAAGGAGAGTTCCGAGGATAACCGCTTCCCTATTCTCCCTCAGCGTTTAGTTAAAGTGGTAAGAGACTTTATGCCCTCCGACGGCATTATTGCCTTAGATAATGGGGTTTATAAAATATGGTTTGCCCGCAATTACCTCGCTCATGAATCCAACACCGTATTACTTGACAATGCCTTAGCTACTATGGGAGCAGGGCTTCCCTCAGCAATGGCTGCAAAAATAGTTTACCCTCACCGAAAGGTCATGGCCATTTGCGGAGATGGTGGCTTTATGATGAACTCACAAGAATTAGAAACCGCTGTACGTTTAAAGTTAGATTTGTTAGTATTGATTCTCAGGGACAATGCTTATGGCATGATTAAATGGAAGCAAGCAAACATGGGATTTGACAATTTTGGATTAGACTATGGAAACCCCGACTTTGTAAAGTATGCAGAAAGTTATGGGGCTCACGGCCATTTAGTGACAAGCACCGACAACTTGACCGCTTTACTAGATCAGTGCTGCTTAGCAGGAGGGATTCATGTGATAGATTGTCCAGTGGATTACTCTTTAAATGATAAAATATTAAATCGAGAAATTAAAGAACGAAGTCAACATATCTAGGAGAATAAAATGAATTGGCCTGTTTTAATACCTGGTTACCAAGCCTCAGCAGGTACCACAAAAGTCCTGTCCCCCTACGACCAATCTACTCTTGCCACTGTGGAGCTTGCAGATAGTGCAGGGGTTGAACAAGCACTTACTACAGCCAGCCAACTTTTTCGAAACAAAAAAGAATGGCTTCCTGCCTCACAGCGAATGGCTATTTTAGAAAAAACAGCCCTCCTCATGACGGAACAAGCAGAAACCCTCGCCGTAGAAGCGGCAAGAGAAGGAGGGAAACCCTTAATCGATTCACGAGTAGAAGTCACTCGTGCCATTGAAGGAGTAAGGGGATGTATCGAATCATTAAAGGGGCATCAGGGGAAAACCATTCCCATGGGACTCAACCCTGCCTCCGATCATAAAATAGCTTTTACACGCAAAGAACCTATTGGTGTCGTCGTGGCTGTCAGTGCCTTTAATCACCCCTTAAATTTAATTGTTCACCAAGTTTGCCCTGCTATTGCTGTGGGTTGCCCCGTCATTGTTAAACCTGCACAAGACACTCCCCTTCCCTGCTTTCGGCTTATTCAACTTTTGCGAAAAGCCGGTTTACCCG
>CAZLBO010000123.1:0-1764 GCA_964557725.1 uncultured Bifidobacteriales bacterium
GATTCAAAACCCCACTTACGGCACTTGGACGTTCCACAAAAAAGAACTCGCCTGACTCTCGTGCTTGTATACTAATGTTTTTTCCGTTGGCAGACCATGAAGGAACGTAATAAAATTGGTTATCTTTATATAAGTATAGTTCTAGGTTATTCGTATCCAATACGGTTCCTGTTGTAACATTTAATGTGTAATAGTTATCATTTTCTAATACTGGTGTCGCGGCAATGTTAACCGTTAAGGCTGGTATTTTACTACTAAACTTAATACTAGAATGGGCACTGGAAATTGCAGAGGGGACGGTTCGAGACGTTGGCACTTCAATACGCGCATTAATCGGAGAATTTATCTCAAAATAAATTGCAAGAGGTTCTTGCCCCGTTAACCCAGCCACTTCATAAACATCTTTACTCGCAGGGCATCTTTTTCCTGATGTCATATTACATGCAATTTGAGAAACCCCTGGTGGAGTAGTTACGGTATCACAAAATACGGCCTTTATCCCACTTGTAGGTGCAAATCCATAACAAACTCGGTATTTAACAAAACCCTGTTTATAGACTGGCACTTTTAAATCAACAGAAAAACCTTTGTTGTCTGAAAAATTAGTGTCTAACTTTCCCATGGCAGAATCATAAACAGGCAATTTAAATTGACCACCTGATGCAGAAATAGAATCCCACCAAAAAGCAACACCTTGATGTTTTGTGAATTCATAATTTAAAGAAGTAAACTTAATAGAAATAGAGTCAAATTTAGTTGGTGAAATAGTGCTCACACTAAAGGCCCCATGAGACCCTTCAAAAGAACCGCTCTCAAACGCACCCACCTCAGAAGCCCCTTGCCTTAAATTTCCCTGAATATCTACACTCACACGGTAATCGGCATCACTTCCGGAAAATAACGCTGAACATCCAAATTTAGGATAGAGAGGATCACTACATTCATAGAGAGGAGCAAAAGCAACATTCAATTTTTGTAATAATAGATTTTCTTTTATTTGATTTGAATTAAGTGGCAACTGCTTAACAGCGCCCAAGTTTAAGGCTGAACGAGCAGGGTAATGAGAATACTCAACCCCATTCGCATAAACATTACGACTCACTTTAAGAGCTTTGTAACCTGTCATGCCTGCTTCAAAAACGCCCGATATTGTATTCTGCCCTTGATAGCCATCCCCAATACCTGTGAAAAAGTTATTCGCAATCACTATCTCACTCGAATTTAAAGCCTCTCCTACAGCAGGTTTAAAAACAGTACTATTTTTATCATTTTCTGATTGTACAAAAGTGTTATTCAAGACATTTAACTTAACCTTAGAAAGTAATTCTATTGCGGGCTTTCCTCCCTGTATCAAGTTATTTTGTAAAGTAATGGTTTGAGCACCTAGTGTATTAATTGATATGATGCTCGTTGTCGCCACCGCATCTGTTTTATCCACTCGAAAAATATTTCCTTCTATCATCACACTATCTGCTGTAATTGTTAAAGCAGGAGTATTAGCATCGGGCTTTTCAAAAATAAAGCCTTTTACACTCACTCTTGCCTTATTCAATATCATTCCCTTTATAATAGGTCTGACCTTCTCGTCTTGTTCTATCCAGTTTTTACTTTGAATAATCAAGCCTTCATTGACAACACTTAGATCCACATTCAGCATAGTATTAGGGACTTCTGCCCCCCCATTATCCACTTGAATAACGACTCGCCCTGTATCTATTTTTGCTTGATTTAAAGCACCAACAGCATTCAGGTCAAAACCACCAG
>CAZLBO010000123.1:1774-6935 GCA_964557725.1 uncultured Bifidobacteriales bacterium
AGTGATTTCTTATAGAATATCATTAGTTTTATCTTATTCATCGAGCAATAGGGAGTTGCTAGTCCTCCATTTCCACTACCCACATTACAACCTGTAGCCAAGCTCACATGAATAACACTACCCGTATTAATTCTTATTCCATGAGGACCTTCGACAGGAGTTTTAACCAAGCCAGGTATTCTTACTCCACCAACAACACCTATTGGTTGTGCAGAAAAGTAATAAGTCCCTACCAATATGTCGCTAAAAGTTAGGGTTCCTTCATTAATCATTTCAATCGTCGTATCCCTTACTTTAGGACCATTAGCGCTCAAGGACATTTTAACATACAATGAATCAAATTTTTCATTCCCTAGTTTATAGCTAAATGAAGCTCTCCCTGAAGGAGCATTTGCGGGCCCATTCACATAAGTAAACGTAAAATCAGTTGAAATAGGAAATTTAGGAAGCCCCGCAACCGATACAATCGCATCAGGAACAGTAGTTGTTGGCAAACTATGCGCAAAACCACTATCAATACTGTGTATCATTTTAATGAAAACAGTATTATTGTCACCAGACCTTAATTCATGTGGAATTTTTAAATTATTCGAACTTCCACCACTGTATGATAAATTGTCCCAATAAACTCCTGGGGTAGCTGCTAAAGAAGTATCTGTAATTGTAGTTGCCCCTACCAATAAAGCGCGACTTGCACTCATCAAATAATAAATTTTTGCAGGTTCTGCCGCTGCTTCAGCTTTTCCGTAATAAGAAGACAAGTATGTTTTTGCCCCTCTTTTTAGCTCTACATTATTTGTAGTAGCATCTGCTGTAATACTAAAGTTATCCACAGGCATTGGTCGATAATATTTAATCTCACCAAAGACGCCAAAACAACCTACCATAATACCTGTAGTATATCCTCCACCTTTCAAATTGCCTAAATTTTTGTCAAATATATGAATCCAACTAATGTCCGTGCTGTTTAACACATCGGAAAAACTAACTGTAAAACCAGATTGCCTTTTGGGTACGATTCCAAACATAGCGTCAGCAGGGTTTAATGTTTTATCGGATCTCATTTGAACCAATGGATATTCACTTCTTTTATCAGCTAAATCAAGGTTATAATTGGATAAACCAACAGGTAGTTTGATATTATTCAAAAGACTCGCCGTGGCAACAGCCAACGTTGCTCCATTTGAGTATGCATTATTTCTTATCACATCACCTGCAACAGGGTTCGTTACTTTGACCACCTCAGTCACCCCTTGTTCTGTAGCAAACAAATTGCGTTCTACAATAAATGTTGCGCCAATCGCCGCAGTCACTTCGACAGGGCTTCTCGTAGTCCCTACTTTACCTGTAAAGGTATTCAACGCTAAATGAAAATCTTTTGTAGAGGAGGTAAAACCTGTATTATGAAACAAACTCACTCGAACCTCTGCCTTTTTAGCTGAACTCGTTATATCTACTCCTACAGGCATGAACGCAGGACCTAAAACCACTTCATTTCTAAAAACACATTTATCAATTAGTACAGAATCCGCCGCAACTCTAACTCCTAGACCTGACGGACTTTTCAAATTAAATTGCGCCCCTTCTATAACAGTTGAGACCCCTGCCACGAGTATGTCAATAATAGGCAAATTGTCAATAGCTCCTTGTGTAAAGACAACCCCTGAAATCTTAACCTTTGGTGCTTCTATGGATAAAACCGTTGAACTTACATTTCCATTACTTTTTGAAAACACCACTTTCTCCGTTGCATTCTGTGTATTTTTCACAATAATTGTTAAGGGCATTTTAGGAACAATACTAAGCACTTGAGTCAGGTTAACCAAAGCACCAGCTACTTCTAATGTCAATTCATAGCTATTACACCCACCAATACTGGCGGAATCCAAGCCTGCAATAAAATTAGTAATTGGAGCTGGATTGTAATTAGAGGTACCTATTGCTGGTACGACAGGTATTATGTCTTGACCCGGTATCCCAGGGTTAGCGCAAGGTTTAGGAATTTGAGCGACACTCCATGAAGCAAAAAAACCAACTATTAAAAAAACTAATCCATACTTATTCATAAAATCCCCTATCAGGCGTACATGACGTCAAAACTTAATCAGAATCCTTCAATCTACCTTATTTACGCTTCTCGGCTTACACAAACCGCTTATTTTGTAAATAATGATACTAGTGATTGAAATTATCTGAAAACTTCCTATTGTTGTATCCAAGAATGGTGTGTTCGTCTAGTGGTTAGGACGCTGGCCTCTCACGCCGGTAACAGGGGTTCAACTCCCCTACACACTGCCATTCTTTCCTTTCTTAATTAATCTCCTCCCTAATATAAGCAAATATTAAGGAAAGCCTACCTTCTTCTATTATATGTGAAATCTATTTTTTTAGCCTAAGAATTCAAAGATCTATGACACTTTTACCTTTCATAGCGTTCAAAGTCCTTATTTTTCGACCAATTCAGCCTTTTCTGGTACTCTCGTCTCTTCTTCCCCTTCTTCAGCAAGAGAATAATAAAGCCTAAACCTCGTTTTTTCTAAAAAAGAAACTTTTTTTGATACTTTTGCTCTATTTTCATCCCATTTATAGTGAAGCAAATCTCCACCTAGGCCTTTTAAATAAAAAGGCTTTTGAAATATTTGGGCAAATTCAAATAGCTGTCCTTTTAAGTCAATTTTAGCAACTACAGCCCCAGTAAATTTAATTTCACCCGATTTAGTGGTGAGATACAATGGATTAGCCCAAAACAAATAAGGTTGTCCCTTTATTTTTTTAAATCCATAAAACGGCTTTTGTCCTTCTTTTAGCTCAACAAACCATCTTTGTCTATCAACCATACGATAAGGCTTTTTAAGTGGTTTTTGCCCTCTTGTGACCTCATTTACCACCATTCCTTTTGAATTAACTCTGAGGACTGTGCGAATATGCGGAGCCTTGCGAAGCACCTTAATGAAATACGTGTTCGTCGTAGATAACTTATTACTTCTTAAAATAGGGCTACTTGAGATCTCATCAAACTCATCCTGTACTTGAGAAAAATACTGTTCCATTTCTCTCTCAAGTTCCAAAGCACTTACCCCAAAAGGATTGAATACGAGAAGAAGGCCTAGTATAAAAAGTCGATGATTCATTTCTTGCAATATAGGAATTTTCTCGAAAAAAAATCCCCCATTTCTTAATAGTTTAATCTACGAATTACAAATAAACATCATACAGAAAATTGAGTATTAAACTTTTTCGGTCTCCCGCTTGAATCCAATTTTCAGAAACTCTAAACCCTTGATTGGGGCTTATACGATACTTTACACTAAAGGATTCGCCCAACTTTAAATCATTTTCAGTCAAAGACTTTGCGTACTGTCCAACCGAAGTACTTAAATTAAACCTCAGCTTTCTTTGTAAAAAAGTCAACCTAAAGCCCATTGTTACATTGTTTGTTGGCTTTTGAATTCCATTATCCGCATATGAATATTTTATATGGGGTATTAGATTTGAACTCCGTTGCCTAAAGTGAAAGCCTGTCGAGACAATGTTTGTTTTACTTATTGAAGATGTACTTGTTGTAAAGATACTCGCCTTAGTAAAGCTATACAGTAATTGAGAATGAAGCTGATTTCGGCCAAACTTAAAAGTATGAAAAGTTCCTGCATTCAAATTTGTCATATCAGAGAAGGTATAAATGATAAACTCACCTTGAGGGCGATCCGTTGTTGAGTACCCAAGCCCCATCCAAACACTAGGAGATTGCGCACTAGGAGAGTAGCGCAAATCAACCTTTCCGCCTCTTCTGCTTTGCGATAGATAGCCTGTTTCTTGATTCCCTATTTCTCCACTGAGCCCCAAGCCAACCTTATTCTCAAAAAATCGAAAACGCTGCATCAATCGAATCACATTCTCAGGGTTCGATCCCAAAAAGCGATTTCCTTCTGAATGGTAATAGTAGCCTTGATGGCTATACATCAGCTCTGTTTCGCTACTCACCTTTTTCGTAGGTAAATCAAGTTTAACTCCGCCTTGATAAATTGAGTTTTGATTAAAAAAGGCGAGAGGATCTGGCTCCGTTTTACCAGAAGGCCCATCGACTTCCATTAAAAAGCCCAAACCCTGCGTCGTCGAATTCAAGACCAGAACGCCTTCATAATCAGAAGGGTCAAAAAGACTAAAGTTCAAGTCTGATTTACCAGGAACAATCGGCCCCAACCGTGAGTTTTTAGTATAAAGGCTCAATCCCCCATCGGCAAAAAACTGTAGCCTATCTTCAAGAAATCCCAATCGAAAATCAATCCCTGTCACTAAGTTTTCTTCTGGAGTTTCGCCAAACAAATAGTCATTCAATTCATTATCCAAAGAGTTGATGTCATCCGCTGCACGTAAAAAAGTAAAACCCAACTCAAAGAGATCCCCTCCTCCAAAACTCAACCTTGCCGAAGAAATCATCTGCTCATAGTCCCCTGATATCGAATCCATTTTAGTTGAATCCCCTGAATTAAAATCAATATAATGGGGTTGAACCACTCGTCTGCCACTACCATGAGCAACATCAATCGCTCCAAACCTTCGGTCTCCCACAACTAGTCGCAACCGACCCTCATAGCCTCTAATACGTGTATCCGCTAGTACTAAATCATTCATGTGAGGGTATAAATCACCTGCGGCAAGGTTAACCCAAGGCTTTAAAGCTAACTTCCCTGAAAAACGATGGGCGGGCTGTCGGTATTTATTCTCCCGAGACTTAAGTACTACTTTTCCCTTACCTTCAAAACGTTTATACTTTGCCCGATAAATCCCCTGAACCACTCCATCATAATTTTTAGCCCAAAGTTCCTCTTTTTCGCCTCCAGTAATAGTGTCCTTAGAATTACCCTTAAACGTTAGTTTTTGATAAGAGTTTACAGGATGACTTGCATTAAAGCCACGGTATTCCATTCTCGCTTGAATTCTTCCAAAATGTTTAAACCCGGGTTTGGCTTCTATTTTAACAGGCTCTGGTAACTTCACAAAAAAACGTACATCTTCCCTAAAATAAACCTGACCCTTTTCATTGTATAAAAGCACTGTTAGTTTATGAGGGCCAGAGGCTAAATCCTCGACCAATGTAGTCATGACAATATCTTTTAACTCAACAGGAAAGCGTGCAGCCTCTCCATCTAATAACATACCA